>CAZTDJ010000118.1:0-1561 GCA_964612835.1 Candidatus Woesearchaeota archaeon | reverse complement strand
TTTCTTTGTTGTTTATTTTTCTCTCAAAGATTTTTTCTGCTTTTGGAGGATGAGACCTTCTCCCCCCCACAGTATTGGGGGAAAATGCCCCCATATAATAGAAATTCATCCCTCTCCTGAGCATAACCTTCCGAGGAGTTCTTGCTTGCCCCCGCCAATAGGTTGATTTGTACTTCCTTCTCCTTTTGGAGAGGATTGCGGCTGCATTTTTTCCTGCACCCGCATATGCCCCATAGGATTGCCTTTTTTTTGATAAGAGAGAAAGAACTGCAGACCGAATGATGTCTTTCCTATATTCTTCACTAAACTGCCCAGGCAATTCAATTTCCCTTACTTTTGATCCTTCGAGATTATAGAGCGCGGCTTTCATGTTAATTTCCCTGTTTTGATGTTAAGCTGACGTTGACAATTTCATACTTTTCAGTGTCCATTTTAGGATTAGGTCTGATGGCATGCCGAAGCACGAGTGCCCGTTTCTTGGGGCCAACGACAGAACCCTTTACCAAAAGATATTCGTTTTTGACTTTTCCATAGGTGATAAAATCCCCTGCAGGATTTACCTTTTTTTCATCTTCTGCCATGAGGAGAATCTTTTTGTTATATTCCACCCGGGTGTGGTACCCCATCTTTCCTGCTTGCGCCACAGTGAACGCGACTTTATTGGGATGCCATGGCCCCAATGTTCCAACGCTTCGCACTCCCTTCTCTGATTTGTGGGGAAGCAGAGGAATTCCAAATCGCTTGACAACTCCCTGAAACCCCTTTCCTTTGCTTACCCCATGAACATCAATCTGCTGATCAACTTTGAGAATGTCTGAAACTTTCATTTCTTTTCCCAGAAGGGATTTCACAAATGCAACCCTCTCTTCTTTTGTTTTTCCTCCCACGGCAACCTCAAGAACTTCTGGCTTCTTTTTTCCAATCCCTGTGAGTTTTGGCTGGGTCTGAATAATGGCTTTTACTTCATCAAAATCAGAGGGTTCACTCCCTCCTTTTTTTACATGCGCTCTCCTTTCAAAATCCTTGTCGAGATGCTCTATAAAAAGCGTTGAAACTGTTTTTTTAGAAATTCCCTCGTGCTTGTAGAACCGCATTCCGACAACCTTGACAGGAGGGCATTCAATAACGGTCGCAGGAACGACAACCTGCTGCCCCTTCATCATCGAATTTTTTGAATTATCAACCGCAACAACTTGGGTCATCCCCGCCTTATATCCAATGGTGCCAAGAAGAGTGGTTTTTTCACTTTCTGGCCAGTTTTTGATTCTTGGATACGCCCGCTTAGCCCTTTTTCTAGGCCAAATTTGCATACTCCCTCTGCGTGGATGTCTTCTTCTGGGCATTGTTTAACCTCAAAGGCTATATCAAGAAAAGGACAGATATAGGCATCATCTGCATCGTCTTTTCAAACCTTTTTGTTATGCATAAACAATTTGGTGGTTTTATAAATGTTTCTGTTTTGCGTTCTGATTAATGTTCAGATGCCTCTTGAAAGAGTCAATTTGAAAATGCACAAAGATTATATAATTGTTTTTTGTTAGGAAAATTATGGGAGTAAAAA
>CAZTDJ010000117.1:0-1568 GCA_964612835.1 Candidatus Woesearchaeota archaeon | reverse complement strand
GCAATTCATCCCATGGAGATTAATGCAATCCTCCACATGGCGATAAAAGGAAATTTTATCCTTGCGCGAGAGAAAATGCTTTCGTTCATGCTTGAAAGGGGGTTCTCTGGGCTTGATGTGGTAAAACACATTCAAAAAGCAATATGGAACCTGAACATCAGCGACAAAGCAAAGGTAGAGCTCATTGAAAAATGCGGAGAGATTGAGTTCCGTATGGTTGAAGGCAGCGATGAATTCTTGCAAATTGAAGCGCTGCTCGCGGGTTTTGTGGGAAAATGCTGACGGAGAAATATAAACCCCGAACAATACAGGAATTAATTCAAGATAAAAGAACACTTCAAGAGGTTGTGAGATATCTTCAATTCCCCGCAAAAAGCAAACCCCTCTTGATTCATGGAAAAACGGGCTGCGGAAAAACCTGCTCTGTGTATGCCCTCGCGCATGATTTGAACATGGAAGTGATTGAACTCAATGCAAGCGATGTGAAGAACAAGGAAAACGTTGAAAAAATTATTGGCGGCGCAGTACAACAAAAAAGTCTTTTTAATGCCAGCAAACTCATTTTCATCGATGAAGTGGAAGGTTTTTTGGGGAATGAGGACCGCGGAGGAATTGCCGAACTCCTGAGAATCATGGAAGGGACATCCCTCCCGATTATCTTCACCGCAAATGATGTTTCTAATGAAAAAATAAAAGAGATACGGAAAAAGTGCGCGCTCTTGAAATTCGAGGTGAGTGAAAAAAAAGTCGAGGAATTTCTTAAGGCCATTGCAGAGAAAGAGTTTGGATCCTATGATGAAGGGATACTGCAAAAAATTGCCGAGAATTGCCAAGGAGATGTCCGAAGCGCGATAAATGATCTTGAGGTTATGGGAGCCAATCCTGTGTACGCTCCCGAGAATTTTTATCGTGAACGCAATGGAACAATGGAAGAATCGATAAAAAAAATCTTAATGGGCAACTCTGCACAAACCTCATTATCTGCTTTAGACGCAGTTGAAGAAGATACCAAAGAAGTTTTTTTATATTTGGAGGAAAACATTCCTTCGTTCTACAAAGGGGAGGACATCAACCGCGCATGGAATATTCTCTCAAAGGCAGATGTTTTTTACGGGAGAATCAGGCGATGGCAGCACTGGAGATTTTTAGTATACATCAACAACCTTCTTACTGCAGGGATCTCAACCTCAAAAACGAGCCCTTCGTCTGGGAACTATAGAGGAAAGGGAAACAGGCTGCTTGCATATTGGATTGCGAAGAGGAAATACCAAAAAAGAGACGATATTTGCAAAAAAATGGCGTCCCACATGCACCAGTCATTTGGAAAAACTCTCAAGGAAACTTTTCCTTTTTTTAAATTTTTTATCAATGAACAAATCGTGCAGGAACTGGGATTAAATGAAGATGAAAAAGAATTCCTCAAAAGCGTGCAAAGCAAAAGATTAATATAGTCAAAAATAATGGTGTATACCTTATGAAGATTGCAGATTTGAAACCACGGCAGGGAAAAGTAGATATTGAAATGGAAATCGTGGAAGTTGGTCCTGTGAGAGAATTTGAACGGGGCG
>CAZTDJ010000116.1:0-1766 GCA_964612835.1 Candidatus Woesearchaeota archaeon | reverse complement strand
TCTTCGACATGCTCTTTTGAAAGCGCATGCTTTGAAATAACCTCATATTTAACATACCGTTTTTTTTCCCGTAAACTGGGTAAAAGCGGTTTTATTTTGCTTATATCCATTTTCTATCAATTAATTAGAGAATGTAAAACTTCTCTTCTTTTCTCATTCAGGGTACCTTAAGAAAATTCCATTTATAAATCTATCGCCAAAAATGGCTTTGCCGCAATAACGGGTGATAAGGATTTATCTTCCCTCTGTAAACTTTTCCTGATTGAGAATACCTATTATTTTTACCGCTATAGGCTCAAGATTAACGACATCCTCGCGATTGTATTTCACAAGTGTTTTTAAGTATTCCTCCTTTTTTGTGAGAATCCAAAGACTCCAGAGCATGATCGCATCACTCCCTTTCATCCATCTTACCTCTTCATCTCTTTTTATTCCCAAATATCTTTCTATTTCTTTTAACGTGCCTTCCACGTTTGCTTTTTTGCAGAGGTGCCGCACATCAAGATGGAAGGGGATAGAAAATTTTCCTAAATATCTTTTTAATAAGGGGATATCAAAGGAGGAGCCATTAAACGTGATTACCATTCTGTATTTTTTCAATTCATTTTCAACCGCCTTTCTTTCAAGATTGAAATGCTTTACAAAAAACTTTGTTGTGAAGCCATCATAGAGTCCAATAACGGTGATATCATTGCCATACCCCGTGGTTTCAAGGTACACTGCTCGTTCCCTCAAGAGATCAAATAATCTCCAGACCTCCAACTTTTTGAATTGAGTGAAGAATTCCAGCTCATCACGTATCAACGCTGTTCGTGCACACGCAAGGATTTGATTATATTCCCTTTTCTTTGATGTTGAAATCCCATTGATCCTTTCTTCTTTGAGGAAGCTATTCCAATTTTTTATTCCCCCTGTCTTCAAGAAAGCCTCTTTTCTTTTGCTTATTCCCGGAAGAAAGGAAAAGGTTTCTTGGATCATTCTAAAAAAAAGTCCTCTTTTGTTTATAAGCGCAAGCGGCGTTTGTCGCGTGTCAAGTAGCCCTTATAGAAAAAATTATATAGCGAGTTTCTCACTTTTAAATGTTCATGGCTATCAGGAAAATGCAAAAAGGAGGGGACTCTGTATTTTTTACTCTTTTATATGGGTTTTTAAGAAATAAGAAAGTGCAGGTTTCTCTCTCTATTCTTTTTTTTCTTTTTTTTGCGCTTCTCCTTTCTCTTCTTTTTATCATCCCCCAAACGGTCTTTTCCGCTGGTTTTGTTGCGAACAGCACCATTCGATTGAATATTACTGACGACACGGATACCGCGCAGAGATTTACGGCAGGCTCAACAAATAGCAAGGCTGTGGTGAATTACAATTTGTTTTTCTACGCGAACTTCACCAATGTTTCTGATAATACCCCCATCAATGCAACCTGCAACATCACGTTCTTGATCAGTGGCGCTTATACCGCCCCCATCAATCTAACATTTAATGACAGCTCAAAGCTTCACCAGGCGAACCGCACATTTACCACGAAAGGAACCCACATCTATAATGTCTCCTGCTGGAATTTGACGTATTCCAATCTAACGACCAATGACACTTTTTTCATTAATAATTCCCGGCCTTTTGTGCAGACAGACTCTTTGGGAAAAATAAGCAATATCACCTGCCAAGAGGACAGCGAGTGTTTCTTTAATTATACCAAAAACGTGACAGAGGATGATACCAACGACAATTTGACATTTACCTACAGCCAGACAACATTAAGCTGCTTTAAC
>CAZTDJ010000115.1:0-1804 GCA_964612835.1 Candidatus Woesearchaeota archaeon | reverse complement strand
GTCATGGGCTCGTGGTCTAGTGGTTATGATACCTGTTTGACTTACAGGTGGTCCCAGGTTCGAATCCTGGCGGGCCCATTATCTCTCGACCAAATAAAAGATTAAACTTTCTTCGCAAGATTGTAAATCTCCTTAAAAGAGTAAATAGTATAATCAGCACCATTCGGAATTTTCGGATTGACTTTAGTGTAGTAATGGGGATTCACCAAGCGATATTGCGATGTACGTTCCCTTGGGTTTCCATACGCCGCGTACACTGTCACGATCCCCATCTTCTTTGCCCCCTCAATATCCCTCGAAAGATTGTCCCCAACCATGATGGCTTCTTTTGCGCCGCAGTGCAGTTTCCTCAACGCCTTTTGAAAAGGAAGGTGATGGGGCTTCTTTTTACCGGTATCTTCATAGGCGACCACCGCGTCAAAAAAGTCTGTTAAGCCAATGGTGGCCAACCGCAACCAGCATTTCAACCGCGGAGCATCAGAAATAATCGCTAATTTAAATCCTTTTTTCTTAAGCTTTTGTAACGTTCGTTCTACATCTGGGTAAGACTTTAAATTTCCAAACCTCATTTTTCGATACGCGATGATTGCATTGCTCAAAATGTTGTAATCGACCTTTCCCGTCATCTCACCTAAAAATTTCTGAAAGATTTTGCCTTCTTCAATTCCCAGTTTGTTATACATCTGAAAAAGCTTCTTCATCGCAGCGCCCCTTTCCATACGCAGTCCATGGCGTATCATCGCTTTCACTGCCGCTTCGCACGCTTCTGCCTTGAATTTCATAAAATCAACAAGGGTGTTGTCCAAATCAAGAAGAATGGCTTTTTTCATTTATATAAGAAGTAAAATGCCTATAAAAAAGTTCTCTAGGGGGAGAAATCCCCTATGCCCCAAAATAAGGGGGGGGGCGCTCAAAAATAATAGCTTTTATATAGTTTTAGGATATAAAAATCAAGGGCACAAAAATGAAAAAGTTGGTTTCAATATTGGTGGCTCCTTTTATAGTAACTTCTTTATATCCAAATGCCATGAATAGGCCACCAGAACAGGATATCCCTGCGCAGGCACAAACAGCAGAAACATCCCTTGAAAGTCTTATTGCGGATCAAAAATTCTTTGTTATTGATAAGAATACATTCGAAAGCATTTATCCCGCATACCAAAAGGATATCCAACTTCAGATATATGATTGTATGCCTGGATTTGTCAGTAATGGGAAACTTTACCTTATTTCAGATAATCTCCCCGTGATATCCAAAAATGGGGAAAAAACCGCAAAGAAGGGAGAAGGTACGGAAAAACAAAAGGCTCTCGACATGGAGGAAAATATCTGGAACAGCGTCTATATCCTTCGAAATACCGCGCGATATGAAAATAAAATAAAGGTTAATGGGAAGGAAAGAAGGGTACGGTTGGATGGCGTTTCCTTTGGAACTGCGATGGCCTATGAACAGAAAGATGGAAAGACCTATCTGGTAACCAATGAGCATGTTGTTTCGAATCCTGACAGTATTAACTCCCTCTTCGGGGGGTCATTTACAAAAATCAGGGACAAGATAGAGATTATTGATTCAAAAGAAACTTCAAGGGATAATTTCAAAAATGATGATCTCCAAACCACGGTTGAGGCAAAATCGAAAAAGAAAGATATCGGGATTGTCAGCACAAAAAATCTTCTGCCCTACTATCGGGGAAAAATAGGAGATTCTTCAAAAGTTAAAAATGGGGATAAGGTTCTCGTTGTGGGTTTCCCGCTTGCCCTTGCAAAGCTTCGAGCGACAGGGGAGATAACAAAGACAGACTAC
>CAZTDJ010000114.1:0-1806 GCA_964612835.1 Candidatus Woesearchaeota archaeon | reverse complement strand
GTTATTTGGCACAACTTAATTAACCTATTTGGGGATTAATTCTGTCCCATACTCGAAACCGACAATAGTTTTATAAAGATGGGCTTTGACTTCCTACGATGATTGAATTTTTAAAAATTCCCCGCACCCACGAGGAAACACGGGGAGTTTTATTCCCTATTTTCAAGATGTGGTTCTTTAGCAAATTCACTGACTTCAGCGAACCACAAAAATACGCAATCTATGAAATCCATTGCAGAAATAATATCCTCATTTCTTCCCCCACAGGATCTGGAAAAACGTTGTGCGCATTTGGGGCGATCCTCAACGAGCTTATTGATCTTGACGACAAGAATCTTCTTGAAGACCGAGTGTACTGCATCTACATCTCCCCCTTAAAGGCGCTTTCGAGGGATATCTCAAAAAACCTTGCTGAACCTCTCGAAGAAATGAAAAAACTTTCAGGAAAAGATATCTGGGTTCGAGTAGGGATACGAACAGGGGACACCAGCGCATCTGAAAAAGCGCAGATGATTGAAAAACCGCCCCATATTCTTATTACAACCCCTGAGTCATTGTCCATCATGCTCTCAACAACAAGATTTATTGAAAAGATAAAGAATATTGACTGGTGCATCGTGGATGAAGTTCATTCTGTTGCAGAAAATAAAAGGGGAGTCCATCTATCCCTCTCCCTTGAAAGGCTACAGCGATATTCTCCGGGAATGTGCAGGGTTGGACTGTCCGCAACCGTCTCTCCCTTAGAAGAAATTGCGCAATTTTTAGTGGGGGAAGGCAGAGACTGCAAAGTAGTGGATGTTCAATACATCAAACAACTTGATTTAAAAGTCCTTTCTCCCGTAAAGGATTTGATTAACACGGACTATGCAGAAATAAATAAAAAAACATATGATCTACTTGATGCGCTGATCCAAGAACACAAAACAACGCTGCTATTCACTAATACCCGAAGCGCGACAGAACGGGTTGTGCACCACCTGAAAACAAAATTTCCAAAAAACTATTATGAATTTGGAGAAAACCCCCCAGAGACAATTTCTAGCCTTATCGGCGCGCATCATGGATCATTATCAAAACAATTACGGTTTGATCTTGAGGATAATCTAAGAAAAGGAAAGCTCAAAGCGGTTGTATGCAGCACCTCATTAGAATTAGGCATTGATATTGGCTATATTGATCTTGTGATTTTGCTAGGATCTCCAAAAAGTGTTGCGCGGGCATTGCAAAGGCAGGGAAGATCAGGGCACCAACTCCACAGCACCACCAAGGGGAGAATTATTGTGCTTGACAGAGATGACTTGGTTGAATGCAGCGTCCTCTTAAAAAGCGCATTGGAAAAAAGGATAGATAGGGTGCATATCCCTACCAATTGTCTTGATGTTCTCGCTCAGCAGATTATTGGAATGTCGCTTGAAGGCGTATGGGGGATAGAAGAAATGTTTTCAGTCATAAAAAAAAGTTACTGTTATAGGAATCTACCAAGAGAAGATTTTATGGGCGTGATTTCTTACCTTGCCGGAGAGTTTGCTTCCCTTGAAGACAGGAATGTGTACGCAAAAATATGGATTGACAAAGACGCGGGAAAAATAGGGAAGAGAGGAAAAATGACGCGGGTAATTTATATGACCAACATCGGAACAATCCCTGACCAAACCGGCGTGAAAGTAAAGGTGAAAGAGCGTGAAATTGGCTCTATCGATGAGAACTTTCTTGAAAAGCTAAGGCAGGGGGACATTTTTGTTTTAGGGGGAGAAGCGTACATGTTCAATTTCTCGCGGGGGATGACTGCGCAAGCAACCCCTGCTC
>CAZTDJ010000113.1:0-1849 GCA_964612835.1 Candidatus Woesearchaeota archaeon | reverse complement strand
ATAGGCTGCAACGAACTCGTTTTTCATTTTTTCTGGTATCTCCTGACTGATAATGAGCGCCTTTATTTTTTGTGAAGCTTCCTGGAGCGCTTCGTTGTCCTCCACATCTAAATTTTTCAAGAGACCATAGACTCCTTTCTCCATTCCTGTTTCTTTTAAGAATTCTTGATATGCGGTGGCAGTAATCACAAATCCGGGAGGGACAGGAAACCCCGCGTTGTACATCTCGCCTAAAGAAGCACCCTTTCCCCCCACACTGATAACATCATTATTTGAAATCTCACTGAACCATGAAATTATTTTTGGCAAAAAAATCACCTCTACTAACTGACAAAACAGAACTTTTTAACTCTTTCGTATTAATAAAAGACTGGGCCCGCCAGGATTCGAACCTGGGACTACCGCCTTTCTTAATAAATTTGTAAGGGCGGGGTCATAGCCACTAGACCACGAGCCCAATAGCATCTCTAAACACGTTTGAATATATTTAAAT
This sequence comes from Candidatus Woesearchaeota archaeon, assembly GCA_964612835.1. Classification (GTDB taxonomy): domain Archaea; phylum Nanobdellota; class Nanobdellia; order SCGC-AAA011-G17; family JAGVXY01; genus CAZTDJ01. The sequence continues at coordinate 1,356 of CAZTDJ010000113.1, read as the reverse complement.
CTTGCTTCTTGCTCAGCATAACCCACTACTTTTTAAAATCCTCCTGCTTTGAATATTTATGATTGAACCCTTTTTTATTGCATTTCTTTTTGCATTTTTATCTGAAATTGCGGACAAAACCCAACTAGTCATTTTAGGCTTAGCGCTTGAGTTCCGTTCTTTCTTTAAAGTTTTTTCTGGAGCATTTCTCGCCCACGTACTCATGGATGGTATCGCAATCTTTGCTGCTTCTTTCTTTGTTTTTTCCATTCCTTCCTTGTGGGTTAAAATGATTGTAGGAATTCTTTTTGTTCTTTTAGGATTGTGGAATTTGGTACAATATTTTAGGAAGAAAACAAAAAAAGAAAAACAAGCGACACAATTCAAGAATCCGTTTGTTTCCTCATTCCTTCTTGTTTTAGTAAGCGAATTTGGAGATAAAACGCAAATCTCTTCTGGTTTATTAGCTGCAACCTATCTTGCACCGCTTTCTATTTTTGCGGGGTTTGCTCTTGCAATAGCCCTTGTTATATTTATCAATCTTTTTATTGGAAGCAAGATCGCAAAGGTTCTGCCGGTACATCTTATCAAGATCGCAACTGCTCTTTTCCTTATCCTTTTCGGTTTGTTTACTCTTCTTTTTTCATAAGATTTTCAAAAAGAACTCCAAGATTAAAGAGATCTTTTTCGTAGAAGTGGTTTGCGATGAACATCATGCCGACGGGAAGTTTTTTGTGGAATTCCATATTCAAAGAGATATGGGGGAGCCCCGCAAGATTGGGGCCCACAGTTATTGAGTCTATCATATACTGCTGAAGAGGCGTTAATTTTTCTATTTCAGAGAATTTTGGTGGAAGAATGGGCATTGTAGGTGTTGCAAGAACCTGGAAATTTTTAAAGTTTTTTTTGTACTCTTGAAGAAGCAAAGTTCGGACCTTCATTGCCTGAAGGTAATATGCGTCTCTAAATCCAGACATTCTCGCGAAGGTCCCAAGAATAATTCTCCTTTTAGTTTCTTTATTGAAATATTTGGTTCTTATTTTGGTAAAGTATTCATTGAAGTTTCCTTGCAATTCCTCATGCATTCCATACCTCATGCCGCAGTATTTTGCCAGGTTTGTTGAAGCTTCTGAAACAGCAATCAAATAATAATCTTCGATGGAATATTCTTTATTTAGTGGAGTTGAAATCTCTTCATAGGGAATGCCCTCTCCTTCTAATTTTTTAATGCTTTTCCAAAATATTTTTTCAATAGGGGTTTCTACCGCGTTACCTTTCAGAACTCCAATTTTTATTTTTTTGCTTTCATAAAAAGGGGCATCTGAGGACGTGGGGTCTTTGCTGTCTTCTCCCGCAATCTGCTGCAAGAGGTAGAAG
>CAZTDJ010000112.1:0-2255 GCA_964612835.1 Candidatus Woesearchaeota archaeon | reverse complement strand
TCTTTTTTGAATTCAGAAATAATATCAGCTGCTTCTCTTGTCGAAAGCGGTTGAAACTTCCCGAGTTGATACAATGTATAGAGTCCTGTTCCTTTGATGACAAGGCATGGATAAATCTTGAGCATGTCTGGCCTGAACCTCTCATCGGAAAAAAGTTGCCTCAATCCCTCGAGATCTTTTTTCTTTGAAGAGCCCGGCAGTCCAAGCATGAAGTGCGCATTGATCTTAAAACCCAAATCCCTCAATTCACGGAACGATTGAATAGTGTCCTTGAGTGTATGCCCCCTGTTTATTTTCAACAGCACATCATCATTTAATGATTGTACCCCCACTTCAATCCTTGTGCATCCCAGCTCCAAAAGTTCATTTCCATGCGCCGCAAACCCCCAATCAGGTTTTGTTTCTATGGTCATCCCCACACACCGAACCCTTGTCGACTCATTCTTCAGCTGCTCTTCTTGAAGGTTCGCTGTCCTCTCATTTTTCAGCTTCATCAGCTTTTCATGTATTTTCGCGGTTCTTTCAGGATCCTGCACATTCCCCGGCAATTCAAAAAAATCATGGAACTTTTTATAGTTCGCCTCCGCTCCTTGAAAAAAAAGAGAAGAGAAATCATTGAAAGCCCTGAAGCAGTCCCTCGCAAACTCTTCTTGGTATTCCTGGGGCATTGCGGGAAAAGTCCCGCCCATGATGATCAATTCCACTTTGTCAGGAATTTTGTGCATGCAGAGGTAATGCTCGAGCCTGTTCATGACCTGCAGATAGGGATCATAGAAATTTCTTTTCGCCCTTCGCGAGGCGGGCTCGTTTCCTGTATAGCTTTGAGGCACATCTCCAAAGTAGCTTTTTGGTCCGCCCGGGCACATGATGCAGACTCCGTGAGGGCATTTGAATGGTTTTGACATCACCGCAACCACCGCAACACCCGAGATAGTTCTCGTGGGTTTCGTGGAGAGAAGCGCGGCAAGCTCCTTGTTTTTTGGATCCACAAAGGTCAGCAGCTCGACATTGTTGGGTATTTTTGCGTCCCTGTATTTTCGAGAGACTAAAATCTTTACCTTGTTGATCTCTTGCGGATTTTTTGCTTTCTTCTCCATAAGCTCTTCCACAATCTCCCTGCACAGATTTTTGTTCACCATTGCACCTCCTAACTTCAAAACATTTAAATATTTTATTAAAGAAAGGAATATCATGGCCTACCGAGAGAAGGTTGTTCAAAAGCCAGCCCTGCTATGGAAACGCGTTGTTGCATACCTCCTTGATGTTTTTGTGATTCTTTTCATCCTTTCTCCGCTGAGAAAACTTATCCCCTTGAAGGATACGGCCTCTTTTCAATCCTATCAAATGATTTTCACCAACCAGGAAGCCGTTGGCAATGTACTCCCCCTCGCCCTTTTTGTTTTTTTAGTGATCCTTCTGTACTTTTCCCTGATGGAATTCAAAGCAACGCAGACTCTGGGAAAAATGCTTCTGGGGATTCATGTGGCTTCCGCAGTAAAAAAAGAAAGGCACTTTGAACATTTTTTGGTGCGAAATCTCTCCAAGGTTTCCACGCTTTTCCTCGTGATCGATTCCCTGCCGCTTTTCTTCTCTCAATCCACCCAGCGATACCTTGAGCGGCTTTCAGGAACGCTTGTTGTTCAGGAAGAAATCGAGGCACGATTTACATGAAGAGATTCACGTTTTTTGTAATGATTATCCTTGTATTATATGCGGCCACGTTTCTCTTTGCAAAAATGTACAGCCAGGGCGACCTCTCAGAAAAGATTGCGGTGATTCCCATTAGCGGCATGATTACAACCTATGGGAGAGGCGACTCTCTTTTTGCGGATTCCTCTTCAGCAACGTCTTTGATCAGCATGCTGGATGAGGTAAATAAGAATCCTCAGGTGAAGGGGATTATTTTGGAAATTAATTCTCCTGGGGGGGCTGTTGTCGCTTCCAAGGAGGTTGCAGAACGGGTGAAGAACATTGAAAAGCCCGTAGTCGCATGGATTCGCGAAGTGGGAGCGTCAGGAGCGTACTGGATCGCGAGCGCTTCAGACAAAATCGTGGCAGACGAGCTTTCCATTACCGGAAGCATCGGGGTTTCTGGTTCGTATCTTGAGTTTTCTGGGCTGATGGAAAAATATGGGGTGGGATATGAAGAGCTGAAGAGCGGAGCGTACAAGGAAAGCGGAGTTCCTTATAAAAAACTTACCTTACAAGAGAAAGAATTGCTTCAGAAAAAATTAGATTTTATTCATGAAAGATTC
>CAZTDJ010000111.1:0-2290 GCA_964612835.1 Candidatus Woesearchaeota archaeon | reverse complement strand
ATGAATATTCAAGGTAGGGCTGGACGAGCCCGAACCCATACGCCCGCGGAGATGCCGCCTCTGCTTTCATTAAAGAAAGCAAGCGGAATCAATGAAGCAGGAACTACACGCGCTGAAACAGGCGCTGGAAGCTCCACCCTTTAGGGTGGAGAGGATGTCACTCAACGCATAAAACTATTCAAATATTGGGAAAAAAATACCCAAAGCAGGAAAAAGCAATATGTTTATATATGTTTAATCCCCCCTTTTTTACTTAAATTTACACAAAGAAGGAGGAAAAAAATGAAACAAACAAAGAAGATAGCTTTTGTCGCATCAGGGCTTGTAGGGCTTTTGGGATTGTATGGATCACCACTTTCATCCCCTGCAAAGGAATTTGATGTTCCCAAGTATAACTTAAAAGGCGCAGAAAAGTTAGAATTTTATCTTGTTAGCACCCCTTTTGGGGACCAAACTGTTTTGAAAGAAGAGGATCTTAAGCAATTTGAAGGGTATCTTTATTCGAAGGTTGTTGACTATTTTGTTGATAGGAATAAAGACGGGAAAGCGGACTTGGTGTATGAAGAGTTGTTGGTTCCTGCGGCGTTTACCGAAACACAAAAGGACGTTAAGACAATTGTTCTTTTTGTTGATGATCCCCGTGATGGGAAATATGACGGTTATGTAGATAGAATCTTAGTGGATCATAGTGATGCGCAGGGGAATTTTGGAGCAGATGGCACGTTTGATGAAGAGCGGCATTGGTTTAAGATTGAGGATTTAAAACCCCAGCAATAGCAAAACCTTTATAAATGCTTTTTTTAGTTGAGTAAAGAATATGGGATTTTATGCGCGAGTAAGGGAACTGTGGAAGCATCCGAAAGAGAACCTCGGGGAAGTGTGGAATGAGAGGCTCGTGCAGATGAGAAATGAGTCTTCTGTTGTTAAGCTTGAGAGGCCGACACGAATAGACAGGGCAAGGAGCCTTGGCTACAAAGCAAAGCAAGGCATCGCGATTGTGAGGGTACGGGTGAAAAGAGGGGGAAAAATGAGGCCGAAATTCAAAGGCGGAAGAAAAACAAGGAATTATGGCCGTAGCAAGAACCAAACAATCCTTTACCAGAATATCGCGGAGAGAAGAGCTGCGCAAAAATACGAGAATATGGCGGTTTTAAATTCTTATTATCTTGCGGAGGACGGAAAACACAAGTGGTATGAGGTTATCCTTCTTGATCCAGCGAATCCCGTTGTTCAATCGGACTCTCATCTCAAGTGGATATGCTCTGGAAAAAATAGAAACCGCGTTTTTAATGGAAAAACTGCCGCAGCAAAAAAATCACGAGGGCTTCTTTAACTTTTATTGATTATTTACTTTTTTCAGTTGCAGCCTGCATATCCTCAATGGTATACAGGATATCAAGAAGAAGGAAGAGCTGTTCATCATAGGCCGCCCCACCCTTAATCTTTTTTTCTTTTTCAACTGCTTTTTGGTAATCTTCCTTGCTCAATTGTTTTCGTTTACTCAATTCTCGATATTCAATAACTTCTTTGAACCAGGAAAATGCTTCTCTGTAAAGCTCGTTTAAACCAGCTTCCAATTTACTTTTGGGCGCAATCCCCAGAGGAATAGAGATGGATGTTAATCCCTCATCTAGGGAACAGGAATCAAGCATACCATACCCATTTTTATCAGTGTCTGTAAGGGTAAGACTTTTGCTTAAATCTTGGCTGTCCCCTCCTGTTTGATAGATGATAACTTCAATATCCTTCTTTTTGTTTATTATTATCTCTGTTTTTTTGCCCCCAAAAAGGAAATTATGCTCAGAAGGCGTTGCCTTATCAAGATAACTTTTTATTTTTTGGTAATCCTCATTGCTGATAGTGTATCTGGCCTTTGGATTGGAAGGGGTTTCCTCTTGTTTAGTTTTTTTATTTTCTAATAAATCTTTATATTCATTGATATCAATGCCAAGATTCATCAATTGTCCTTCATTGAATGCGGCATGAATCTGTCCAATCCATGAATACTCCACTTTTTCATTTGTTCTTTCAATTTTAAAGACAGGGCTTCCGCTGCTTCCTGGGCTGATGGGGGCGCTCAGGAGGAATCCTTCGTAATCCCATTCATAGGGCTCATACTCGTCATAGTAGTCTGTCTTGGTTATCTCCCCTGTCGCCCGAAGCTTTGCAAGGGCAAGCGGGAAACCCACAACGAGAACCTTATCACCATTTTTAACTTTTGAAGAATCCCCTATTTTCCCCTGATAGTAGGGCAGGAGATTTTTTGTGCTGACAATCCCGATATCTTTCC
>CAZTDJ010000110.1:0-2297 GCA_964612835.1 Candidatus Woesearchaeota archaeon | reverse complement strand
ATTTCCATTGCTGTCTTTCTGATTGCTGTAAAAAGCCTTTCCAGTATTGACAAGATCGTCGATGGCAAAGGGAAATTTCGTTTTGTCTATGGGATTTTTTTTCTGCTCTTCAATCTCTTGGAGCATCTTTTTAATTGTTTTTTCCGCCTCTTCTTTCGACGGCAGCTTTATTCCGAATAACCCATACGCTGAATCTGAATCGTTGCTTGTCATTTTGGCATATTTTTATGTATCAAATTATAATACAGTTCTTGACTCCTGTTCTTTTTAGTGCGCTGTTGTTATATAAATCTTTCTATTTTTATCACTTATAAGAGATAATCTCTTAGACATCCCATATATCAAAAAGCGCGCGAATCTGGAAGGATTCCATTTCAAAGCTAAAATCCAAATTCAAAAGATTTAGGACAGAGCTCAATTTTCAAGGGAAAAAAGAGGAGAAAGGCCCCCTCAGGCCTTTCTCTTTTCCAAAGAAGGCGTAGTACGCATTGGCAGGTGTCTCAAAATTTTCCCAAACAAGAAATCCACATCTTTTGTATCGAATTCTTCCATATTTAATCCCCCCGAACTTTCTGCTTGTACCATACAAAGAAAGAAACAAAAAGAATATATAAGCGCTGTGCGAGGTTGTCGTTGTCAAGTGGTTTTTATGCGAATTATTTCTTCGAAAGGTCTTTTCCCATCTCGACAATGGTGGACTGGCCGCCCTGCTCATTCCGCTCTCCCTTTAAGGAAATCATCCCCAGCAATCCCAAGCTTTTAAGCCTTCTAAAGAATGTCCTATAAGACTTGCCATACTCTTTCTTGAATATCTCATAAAGCTGGATTGCTGTTTTGCCTGAATTTTTTTGAATAAGGTCTAAAATAGCCACCTTTTCCTTGTCAAGATCCTCTGCGTCAACGGTTTTGTACAGGTGGATTTTCTCAAGCGCTTTTTCAACATGTTCTTTCTGTATTTCCCGCGAAGCCTTGGATTCCGCGACAGTGCCGCTTTCCCTGAGAAGAAAAAGCCCAAGCCTCATATCCTCATACTCCGCGCTCTTTTGTACAACCACCTCAATCGCTTCATCATTCCACACATTCTTGACAAACGCGTACTTCACCCTCTCTTTCAGGATATCCTTTGTCTCCCCATAAGTGTAGGGCTCAAATTCAACAACCTCCGGCATAAGCCTTGATAAAATTCTCTGATCGACTGATTGAAGCCACCCTTCTTCATTGGTAATCAAAAAGAGGCATTTTCGATCGATTTCCTCCAGGAGAATGTAAAGAATCTGAAGATCCTCAAGCTTGTCAACCTCATCAAATACAAAAACGACCCCGTGCTTTTTATTGCATATTTCCGCAACCTTCTTGATCAATTCTTCGGTTGTCTTGTTCACAACAAAGCTATACCCTACCTTTTCGCATAGCTCAAGAACCACTTTATGGGGTGTATTCTTTTTCCAGCAATTAATATAAAAAGGGATAATATCATCCGTATCATTTTCTAAATCCCTCAAGACAAAGCGCACAGCGGCGGTTTTTCCAATACCTGGCTGGCCTGTAATAAAAACATTCTTGCCTGTTCTCTTTTGGAGCAGAGGCTTGATGCAGGAAGCCAAGTAGAACTGCTTTTCTTCCCGATGCGGCAACAGCTTTGGCAGGTAATCATAATCAAGGGACATTGCGTCCAAAAAAAGAGATTCCTCATCAGCCAAGACTTTTTTAAAAAGATTCATACTTCCTCGATATTCCCCCCTTGTGGAGCAACCAACCGGATTCCCACTCCGAGGCTCAAGAGCGCCGCAATAATCGCCATGTGCTCCTTTCCTGTTCCTGATTCCATGTTCAACGCAACCTCCAAAGAGAGCTTGTCCTTTAGCGCATTGATAAGGTCTTTTTTTATATCCGCAGCGGACCGCTCACGGTCTATCATAATAACCTCAAATTTTTTTTCGTGGGAAAACCGCTCCTTCCCGAATTCATTTGTCATCAAAAAAATCCGCTCCCAGTCCCCTACCTGCATGATGCTCGCCACATCTCTCCATGTTCCTTTCCCAATCCCCAAACAGGCAATTAAATCAGTAATCGTAATCCCCTACTCACATCAAAGAAAAATTATTTATAAAGTTATCTGCAACGCGTCAAAAATTTTACCGCCCTAAAAAGAAAGCTACTGGCTTTAGCCAGTGGATGAATTTTTTGTATTTTTTGAGTGTAATCCACACGACAAAGACAAACTCCCGCAGGATATATAAACAAAAAAGGGCATATAAAAATCATGGGGGAAATGGGGAACATAAGGACGTACAAAT
>CAZTDJ010000109.1:0-2313 GCA_964612835.1 Candidatus Woesearchaeota archaeon | reverse complement strand
CGCACAATATGTTCCGGGGCTTCTTTCAGGAAAGTTAACCGCCGCTATGGCATTAACAGAGGAACAAGCAGGAAGCGATTTGCGCGCAATTCAAATGCTTGCCACAAAGGAAAGCGGTATGTGGGGGCTCAAAGGGAAAAAACGATTCATCACCAATGGATGCGGTGATGTCATCCTTACGATGGCAAAAACAGACCCTTCTTCAAAAGACCTCAGCATGTTTTTATGTTTAAAGAATCCCAAGCTAGAAGTTGTCAGTTTGGAGAATAAACTGGGGATTAAAGGGTCACCAACTTGTGAACTTAACTATGACGGAGTTCCTGCAGAACTTGTGGGAAAGGAAGGGAGCGGATTTGACTATATGCTTTATCTGATGGATGGTGCACGATTGGGGGTTGCAAGCCAAGCATTAGGAATCTCTGATGCGGCACTTGATTTCGCAAAGAGATATGCTGCGTGGAGAAAGCAATTTGGAGTTCCCCTGAATATGTTGCCTGGAGTAAAAGAGATGCTTGTTGATATGCAATTAAATGTGGAGGCCGCGAGAACCATGATGTATGGGGCTGCCCAAGCTGTTGATATAAAGGAGTCACTTGAAAGGAATGGGAGGGAAGCAGAAGCTCAAAAGATCGAGTGGTACGCGGTGTTGCTCACTTGCTTGTCAAAATATGGGGCAGCAGAGATAGCAAATCGTGTTACTTCTACCGCTATCCAGGTTCTTGGGGGGAATGGATATATGAAGGATTACCCTCTTGAACGCCATTTTAGGGACGCGCGAATTACCAGCATTTATGAAGGAACATCCCAGATTCAAAATCTTGCCTCACTTCAGGCAATGGGAAAGGGAGCAGTGTACCTGCTTCTTGAAGAGGTAGATAAAACATTAAAGGGAATTCCCCAACCACTATTAGAAAAGCAGATTCATGCAGTACAAGACGCAAAAGGATTGTTTGAAAAAGCGGCGTTTTACATCAGCAAAGATAAGGAATATGCCATGTTGGCTGCAAAACCCATAAGTGACATGATGTTTGATCTATATGTTTCAACTCAGTTTTTGAAGCAGGCACAGCTCTCCCTCCGAAAAGAGAAGGTTGCTTCATTGTATATTTCCCGCATGCTTCCCCGCATGAGAAGAAACAATGAAATCGTGACGTCAGGAGATCGGAGAGTTTTAGATGAGGCGCTGGAAGTTCTGTATGGAGACTAAAATGAAAAAGATGAACATAGGAATACTTGGCGGAGGAAGAATGGGTTCGCAGATCGCATGGGCTCTTGCGTATTTGGGAAACTACCGCGTTACGGTTGTTGATCCTTATATGAATGATGCCGCATTGAATGAGATTATAAAACAGGCAAAAAAGTATACACAAAAAGATATTGAGGTAAAAAGGATAAAAAAGATACAAGACATTAACTCCTCCCTTGTTGATTTTTCAACAGGAGCTTTAAAAGTAGATCCTCATGTTTCATTAGAGCGATTAACCAACCCCTATCAGGTTTCAGAGTATGACAAGAAAAAATTCTTGGAATTAACGGGAACTATAAAAAAAACAGAGTCAAAAGTTTTTGAAGCGATACAATCCTCTCTTGCCGAAACATCTATGAAACAGAAAGACCTTGAACTATTGATTCATGTTTCAAAGGATTACGATCTTTTGAAAGATGCAGATGTCATTATTGAGGCAATAACTGAAAATTTGGGCGCAAAGGAAAAGGCATGGAGAGAACTTGACCGAATTAATCCTCAAGCGTATAAGTTTTCCAATTCTTCAAGCATTGGGCCTTCTGTGTATTCCTCCTGGGTTTCAAATCAGGAACATGTTGCCGGGTTGCACTTTTTTAATCCATTGCCCAAAGCCCCCTTGGTTGAAATTATCAAGGGGCACAACACCAGCCAAAAAACTCTTGATGTCGCTTTTGATATCGCAATCAATACAAAACGGGTTCCTGTGTACTGCATGGATACTCCGGGTTTTGTTGTTAATTCCCTTCTCTTTCAGCTATTTGAGGGGGCGTTCAAGCAGGTCGAGACAGGAATTGCAGATATAAAATCAATTGACAAGGCAATGCAGTTTGGTGCAAATCACCCCATGGGGCCTTTCTTTTTAGCAGATTATGTTGGTTTAAAGGTTCTTCTGGGGGCTGTGCAATCTATGAAGCAGAAATACCAAAGCAAGGGGTTTTCCGCAGAGATTTTAACGCCATCCCCTCTTTTGGAATATGCTGCAGGATATCTTGGTTTGAATGGAATGTCTGACGGGCTTGGATTTTATGTTCATGGAGAAGGGCTTGCTACTCTTCATTCAAAAGGAG
>CAZTDJ010000108.1:0-2424 GCA_964612835.1 Candidatus Woesearchaeota archaeon | reverse complement strand
GGGCTTGGATTTTATGTTCATGGAGAAGGGCTTGCTACTCTTCATTCAAAAGGAGCAGAATTTCCCGTAAATCCTGTTGTTGAAGAATTCCTCAAAAAGAATAGAGATGCGCTTCTTGATTATCATCTGAAGAAAAATGCCGCTTTGTTGAGCGTTAATGTTGAACAGCCCCATTTGCTATTGCAAGAAAAAAAAGAAAAACTGAACCCTTTTGATTTCAAGGAAATGTATAATAAAAATGATGTTGCCATGCATGATGTGAAAGGAGTTGCAGTTTTGACAATCCAGTCAGGAAAGATGAATCCTGTTGGACCAAAGACTCTGAAGGGTCTAGAAGAATGCCTCAAGATGGTAGAAGAAGATGAAAATATTAAAGGAATTTTGATGGGGTCTAACATTGAGGAAAACGCGACGTCTGCAGGAGCAAACATAAAGGAATTTTTCAAAAGCGGAATAACAAATCCTGATTTTATTTTGGGAGCCGGACAGAAGCTTTCCCACAAACTGGAGTATTTTAAAAAACCAGTTGTCTCTTACCTTCATGGAATGGTTTTGGGAGGCGGCAGCGAACTTTTTGCAGTTCCCGTACACTATGCACTCGCTTCTCCAGACCTTGCGATTGCCCAACCAGAGAAAAATGTTGGGATTGTTCCAGGATGGGGCGGATTCAAACTCATACGAAAACTAGGACCAGAAACCGCTGAAAAAGTGATAGCGACGGGATGGCAGTACGGCATTCAGGAAGCCCTAGAGATGGGGTGGGCTGATGAGATGGTATGGAGGAAAGAGGAGCTCGTCGAAAGAGGGATTGAAAAAGTGATTGAACTTTCAGAGAAATTCCAACCACGCGAAAAAAGAGCAGTGCTCATCAAAGGTTCCCTTTACAAGGAAAAACACGCAGGGCTTGACACGCTGAAAAACAAGCTGAGCGAGGGAGAGTACCTTATCAGGAAAGAGATTCTTCAGGTAATGTATTTTACAGAATCAGGAAAAGACGAAGAGATTTCTGATGAAGAGCTTTTTGCTCGAGAGCGCACCGCATTCAAACGGCTTTTAGAGATGGAGGCTCCGCGGAAAAGGCTAACTCATTTTACGACGACTGGAAAAGTAGATATGATGGAACTTTTTCCCTACATGAGAAAAGGGAATTATTAAGATGGAAAACGCAGTCCTTGTTTCTGGAGCAAGAACCGCAGTTTCCAAATCTTTTATGGGAAGTCTTATTCAGAAAACTCCCACCGAGTTAGGAGTTCTCGTTGCGCAGGAGGCCCTGAAGAGAGCTTCTCTTCGAATAGATGATGTTGATGAATTTATTTTTGGGCAGGTTGGGCAAGATACGGATGTTCCGAATTATGCGAGGAATATCGTTTTGAATTTCCCTGCAGAGAAGATGTACACTTTTGGAATTCCCGCATATACTGTCCAAAGGAACTGCGCCTCTGGTTTGCAGGCCATTATGAGCGCTGCTGATCAAATCCAAGCAGGAAACGCAGAGGTTGTTGTTGCAGGAGGAGCTGAGTCAATGACTCTTACTTCCTATCGCCTCAAAGATCCAAGCTTTTTTCGAACATTGCTGAATATTAAAGGAGCAGCCTCTCTGTTGCAGGAAAAAGAGCTGTCCATAGACCAAATTTGCTTTGCCTTACAGCACGCGAAGGAAAATTATGGGAAGCTTTTCTTGGTGAATCAGCTGCTCTATGGTTTGAGTGACCCCTATTCTGGCGTTTTGATGGGAGAAACCGCTGAAAAGCTCGCAGATATTTACTCTTTCACAAGAGAAGATATGGATAAGTTTACTTTGGAAAGCCATACGAGAGCGAGCATTGCGCAGAAAAATGGATGTTTTAAAGATGAAATAGTTCCAGTAAAAATTTCAGAGGGAAATTATTTTGCAGTTGATGAATGCGTACGGGATAATCTCACATTAGAGAAGCTTGCGGAGTTCAAGCCGTATTTTAGAGAGAAAGAGGGAAGGGTTACTGTCGCCAATTCATGCCCAATTAATGATGGGGCCGCGGCTGTTGTCGTCATGAGCGAGAAAAAAGCACTGGCGAAAGGTCTTCCTATTTTAGCGCATATTACTGCCTATGGAAGTGCGGGATGCGATCCGACAATTATGGGGATAGGGCCATATTACTCAACACAGAAAGTTCTTTTCAAGACAGGCATTTCTGCTTCTGATGTTGATCTTTTTGAAATCAACGAAGCCTTTGCATCCGTAGCCTTGGCAAATATGCTTGAATTGAACCTTGATCCTGCAAAAGTGAATGTGAATGGTGGGGCGCTTGCACTGGGGCACCCTGTAGGTGCAACAGGCGCAAAACTTGTGGTTTCTATGGTTTATGAAATGCAGAGAAGAAACGCCCGTAAGGGAATTGTTACCCTCTGCATTGGCGGTGGGCAGGGCGCGACGATGCTTTTAGA
>CAZTDJ010000107.1:0-2454 GCA_964612835.1 Candidatus Woesearchaeota archaeon | reverse complement strand
ATTTTCCCAGCAGCAATTCAGATGTGTAAACTGCAACGAGAAGTTTAGGAGAATCCCCTTAAAAGGAACCTGCACCGTATGCAATGGAAAAATTATTTTTACGGTTTCAGAAGGAACAGTGACAAAATACCTTCAGCCGTCTTTAGAAATAACCAAAAGATATAAATTATCCCCTTACTTACAACAAGTGCTGGAAATCCTTCAGGAAATGATAGAATCCCTTTTTGGAAAGGAAATGGAAAAACAGGAGGCCCTTAATAAATGGTTTTAAAAAAGAAGAGGGGCGTTCTCCCTATTATTTCCGCACTCGTTCTTTTAAGCTCAATAAATGGCCATCCTGTGGAATACTCAACGATACTCCCTACTAGGACAACAACCTCTACTGAAGAGTCAACACAGCAGGAACCCCATTGGAGCTCTAAACTTGAATTGATCGTAGAGCATGAAAAAGGAGTGAAAGATTATTTGCCTTCCATCATCGCTTCTGTGGAAAAATATCCTTTTCCTATAAGCAAACTGGACGCGTCTTTGGTGGTGGTTTCCCTTTTGCATGCGGAAACAGTGAATTATGATCCTTACGCAGTTTCTAGCGCAGGGGCCGCCGGCCTTGTCCAATTTATTCCAGAAACCGCAAAGAATCAGTTTGGACTGAATGCCCATATGCCAGAATATATTCTAACCGCAAGGAAAGACTTACAGAAAGCATATTCCCATTACGCAAAAGCTCAAGAGCATTTAAGTAATCTAGAGATGAAGTCGGCAGAGGTCGAGATGGTGAAGTTTCTTGCGTTAAAGAAAAAAGCATCCCAAGCATTCAGCAAATATAAAAAAGAGCTTCTTGATAAAATTAAGGACAAAGAAGGAAATTACCTGTCCCCAGAGGAGATTCAAAAAATTGATGAACGATTCCTTCCTGATAGATCCATTGACGCCTGCGTAAATTTTCTTTCTCATCTTTTTGTCATCGCAAAAGGGGATATTCGCGTTGCTGTTTCTGGCTATAACGCGGGAGAGGGGAGGATTAGAAGTTATAAAGGGATTCCGCCTTTTCAAGAAACAGTTCTCTATCAAAATAATATTTACAACAAGTATAATCAATTAAAAGAGATTGTGGAAAAAGATTAGTGATCCGCTTCGCAGATTCCACGATCACAAATGGCTTTCGCGACTTTTTCAGCCGCGATCATATATGCAGCAAGTCGCAAGCTCGCTTTTTCCTTTTCTGCCCGATTAACGACTTCCCGTAAACTTGCGAGCAAAAGACTATCCATCTTTTTGCATACTTCTTCTTCTGACCAGAATAATTTTTGCAAGTTTTGAACCCATTCAAAATAGGAGACAATAACCCCCCCTGCATTTGCCAAGATGTCTGGGATAATTTCTACCCCTTTTTTCATGAGATATTTGTCCGCCACAGGAGTTAATGGTCCGTTTGCCCCCTCACAGATGATTTTTGCCTGAACCTTTTTCATGTTCCCTTCATGAACCTGGTTTTCTAATGCGGCAGGAATAAGAAAATCCACATCTAACGAAAGCAATTTCTCATTTGAAATCTTTGCCCCCATATTTGCAGGAAAACTTTTTGATTTTTGATACGCCTTTGATAGCGCAAGAATGTCCAGCCCATTTTTGTCGTAAATCCCCCCATTATGATGGCTTACCGCAATAACTTTGAATCCTTTTTTGAAAAGAAATTCCGCAGCAACAGAACCCACATTTCCGAAACCCTGAATAGCGACTGTTGTTTTTTCAGGCTTCATTCCTTTTCTCTTTCCAAATTCTTCTACGACAAGGGCAACTCCGCGGCCCGTCGCTTCCACTCTCCCGAATGTTCCTCCAAGACTAATCGGTTTTCCTGTTGCAATTTCCGGGACAGAGTACCCTTTCTCTGTGCTATAGGTGTCCATAACCCACGCCATGGTTGATTGGTTAGTTCCCACATCCGGACCAAGAACATCTTTTTTTGGGCCAATCATAAACGAGATGCTATTGACATATCTTCGGGTGATCTTTTTTAATTCTGATTTTGAAAGTTTTGATGGATCGCAAATCACTCCCCCCTTTGCTCCTCCAAAAGGAATGTTTACCAAAGCGCATTTCATCGTCATCAGGAAGGCGAGGCCCCGTATCTCATCAATGTCCATTTTAGGATAATATCGCGTGCCCCCTTTTGTTGGCCCCCGCGCGCTGTTGTGTTGTACTCGGAACCCCGTATAGGTCTTTAGCTGCCCATCATCCATGCGGATAGAGAAAGAAACTCCTGTCTCTTTTTCTATTGACTCCATAATCTGCCGAAGTTCTTTGTTGAGCCTGAGCTTTTCCGCCGCATCTCGAAAAAGAACGAGAACGTTTTCAAATAAATTTTCATTTCCCGCATTTCCCACCATGTGTTTTATTCCTCCCTAAAAAGAAAACTGCCGGCTTTAGCCAGTAGATGAATTTTTTGCATGTTTT
>CAZTDJ010000106.1:0-2485 GCA_964612835.1 Candidatus Woesearchaeota archaeon | reverse complement strand
CATGCAACAAGCACTGCTGCCCCAAAAACAATTTCATAAACCAACAGAAGCCAAACAAAAAAAGAAGGTGCTGGAAAGCCAAGGTTACCCAACATGCCCATAATCCCTGCAGGATTCATGAGCTTGTATAAACCGGCAAGAACAAACATCAAGCCAGCTGCCAGCCTGAGCACTGTGGGGCCATAGCCCTTGCAGTAGCATCTCCTCTTTTCCATTTCTTTCATTTTTTCACCCCCTTTTGCAATTTTTCTATCATTTCTTTTACTTCTTGAGCATGCCCGTTAACATTCACCCCGTACTTTGCATAAGCTACCGTGCCTTTTGGATCCATAATAAACGTGCTTCTTAATACCCCCTCATATTCTCTTCCGTAAAGCTTCTTTTTCCTCCAGACATGGTATTTTTCAATAGCTTCATGGTGAGGATCGCTAAGAAGGTTAACTTTTAATTTTTTCTTTTCTGCAAAATTGCAATGGCTTTTTATTGAATCAGGACTAACGCCAAGAACAGCAACTTTCATTTCTTGAAGTTCTGGCAGAATTTTTGTAAAATCAGATGCTTCTTGTGTGCAGCCGGGAGTGTTGTCTTTTGGATAAAAATAAAGAACAACCCATTTTCCTTTCAGATCAGCAATAGAAACCTTCCTTCCATCTTGATCAAATAAGGAAAACTCAGGTGATTTTTCCCCTGCTTCAACCTCTTTTTTCATTTTAAATTACTCATCAACAAAGTAGTCGTTCTTCTTCGCGTACTCGAGAATCTTGTTCCACATATCCATGATGACTGGAAAATCCTTAAAATAGTGGTCCTTCTTTTCCCTGACGATTTTTTCATTCAATTTCGCTTTTCTCCATACTTTTTTATGCTCCAAGAGATGAATCGCAGGATCAAATTTGTCTATGGCCTGGCAAAAAACAGCTTCTTGGGTTTTTCCATATTCAAACTCCACCCACAACTTTTCAATTTCTTTTGCCATTGCCGGTGGGATTTGTTTTTTTAAGATTTTGAATGCGTTTTTTTCCTTCTCAGGAGGTTTATGATCTAAAAAATAGGTGTCTCCTGCCTCGATCTCGACAACATCATGGTACAGCAGCATCTTCATGACTTTCAGCTCGTCTAATCTCTGGGTAATCTTCGGAAGAAAATACTGCGCCAGCACAAGACAGCTATATGTATGCTCCGCGCTGCTTTCCTGCCTGTCCTTGACAATGCCATACCTATCCACCTCTTTCAAAGAAAAGAGCCTGTGGATTCTTCGTATTTCGTCCATGCAAAGGTATACTTACAGGGGTGGCCTTTAAAAGTTTTGTGATTTGCCGGAAGATATTTGCTGAACGGCAAGAAAATAATATAAAGAACAGCATCCACACGACAACGACAAACACTCACAGGATTTATAAAGAATCCTGCGCTGAGTAATAAAGAAAGGGGGTTCCAATGGCAAACGCGCCTATCAAAAAGTTTAAAGCAGGAAACATTGAAGCAGCGGTGTGGCTCAATAAAAAGAATACAGACAACGGGGAAATACAGTTTAAAACCGCGAGCATCTCAAAAAGCTGGAAAACAGACATCTGGCATTCTGAAATTATCAATTTAAGAAGGGAAGAAATCGCGAAGATGCTGTTGGTGCTGGGAAAAGCCCAGGAAGAAATTCTGCTTTCAGGAGAGGAAAATGAGTAAAAAAATGGAAACACGGGCTGTTGAAGAGGTTCAAGAAGAGAAAATCCCAGAAGAGAAAAAAGCCGCGACACGAGAGGGGGATATTGAGGATATTCCGGGAGTGGGAAAAGTTGCCGCGGAAAAATTAAAAGAGGCGGGATTTGGAACCATGATCGCGGTAGCGGTCGCTTCTCCTTCCCATATTTCTGAAGCAGCGGGAATGGGAGAGGCAGCGGCACGAAAAATTATTCATTTCGCGCGAGAGAATTTGGAGATGGGATTTGAAAGCGCAGAGGATATTTTAATAAAAAGAGAGAGCCTTATAAAAGTCACCACAGGGAGTTCTGCTCTTGACGGTCTTCTTGGCGGAGGCCTTGAATCAGGGTCCATCCTTGAAAATTTTGGAGCCTATGGGTCTTCAAAAAGCCAATTAGCCCATCAGTTTGTGGTGAATATCCAGCTTCCCAAAGAGAAAGGCGGAGCAGAAGGGATGGCTGTTTTTATTGACACAGAGGGAACATTCAGGCCGGAGAGAATAAAGCAAATGGCGCAGGCAGTGGGGTTAGATTCTTCAGAAACCCTCAAACGCATTAAAGTCGCGCGGGCCTACAATTCTGATCATCAGATGCTCATGGCGGAGAAAGTTGAGGATCTTATCAACAATGAAAAATTGCCGATCAAGCTGATTGTTGTTGATTCCTTGACCGCGCACTTCAGGGCTGAATTTTTGGGGAGGGGAACGCTCGCGGAGAGGCAGCAAAAACTCAATAAACATCTGCATACGCTGATGAAAATCGCTGATGTGTATGGGATTGCTGTGTACGTG
>CAZTDJ010000105.1:0-2514 GCA_964612835.1 Candidatus Woesearchaeota archaeon | reverse complement strand
TATCAACTGGCTTCCGTAAATTCATCTGATATTTGAAAATATCAGTTTTCTTTGCCAAAAACATTTATAAATCGCATTTCTCTTTATAAGAATATGGCGCGGATTTCCCTTATTTTTTTGGCCTTTTTGATTGCCCTGCAGGTCGCTTCTGCCTCTTTTGAGCTGGACAGCATCTCAACACAATACAGCAAGGGAGACGAAATCCGGGTTCGGGGCTCATTTACCGCGCCCCATGACGGGAGCTTTCTGCTTGCTATTGACCTTCTGTGTAATGGAGATATAGAGGAAACTGCGTATGAAGAATTTCAGTTGATGGAAGGAGGAGAATTCTCTTTCGAAAGAATTTTTAAAACCGCTGGGAGGGAAGAAGGAAGCTGCAGGGTTGACGCGAAGATTGAAGAGAGGACAATTGCGGAAATGGCAACACAAGAATTTTCTTTGAGCAATGAGATTACGGGGGCGTTGTCTGTTGCGGATACTGTGCTCGAACCGGGAAAACCCCTGAATATCTTTGGGAGAATCTCAAGCCTTTCCGGGAAAGCAGTGAATGGGTATGCATTCCTTGAGCTTTTCAAGGAGGGTGTCTTGGTTTCACGCGACAAATACCTCTTTTATGACGGACAACTTTTTATTGAGAAGAAGATGGAGAATCTTCCTGGAGGGGTATTCGAGCCAAAGGTCCAAGTGTATGATACGAATGGAAATGCAGGCAATTTCTCAGATATCTCCTCTATCAAAGTAGGGAGCGTGCTGAATCTTGATTTTACCATCAACAAACAAAAAGTCTTTCCAGGAGACACGATACGAATCACGGGGTCTGTCAAAGATCTTTCTGGCACTCTTATCAAAAAGGCGCAGGTGAGATTTGCTTTGGGGAACGCGGAGGATGAAACAAAAATAAGGGATGGACAGTTGGATTATACCCTCGACATTCCCGAACTGATCAAATCATGAGGGCAGGAGTTGCTCATTCATGTCAAGGATAATGAAGGAAATGTTGAAGATACTTTTTTTACTCTTGCTATTCTCCCTGTTCCCTCAGAGATTGAATTTGCGTTGCCTAAGCTGAGCTATCGTCCTCTTGAGGCGATTGAAACTTCCCCCATTTTGAAGGACCAGGCTGGCGCGATCATGGAAGGGGAGATTACCGCCCTCATAAAACAGTGGAGAAGGATCATCCTTTCTCAAACCACCCCTTCGGGAGAAGCGGTGCGTCTGCTGATTCCCCAGTATACCAAACCAGGAACATATACTCTGATTTTCCACTCCAATGGTGCGGAAACAAAAAAAGAAATTGAAGTTGAGAAATACCAGAAAGCCGACTTTTATCTTGAGAATAATCAAACCTTGGTCATTGAGAACAGCGGCAACGTGAAGAACAGGGATATGCTTGAGGTTTTTGCAGGGGAAAATGTTTTCTTTCAAAAATCACTCTCGTTGAGCGTTGCTGAGCCCTTCAAGATTGACTTGCCCCATGAGCTTCCCACAGGGACCTATGTTATCACATCCAAATTTGGAAACGATGAGAAAACGTTTAATGATGTGAGCATTATTGGCAAAAAAAGGATTCCCGTAAGCTGGTTTTATAAATTCCTTGTTCTCTTCCTTATCATCCTATTGGGATACGCGGTGTGGGACCGAAGAAAAGAGATTGTCGAGATGGCCTCTTTCAAGAAAAGAAAAAAAGAAAATGAATTTGGAAAGCCAACCTCTGGGGGAGAGAGACCGTACATCCCGAGCAGAGAAGAAGAAATACGGGATTTCCGTGAAAGAACATTGAGGGATATCAGGGAAACGGAAAAAAAGAGGAAGAGAGAAGAAGACACTAATCCTTTTAGGATGTTTGATTGAAGGGCATCTGTACCATGTTTCAGACAAGGCTTATTGATAAAAGGCTGGGGCTGTTGGCGGAGAAGGATACGCTCGTTCAGGCGCTCTCGCGAGATATCCGTAAAAAGGCATTTTTTTCTCTTTCCCATCATTTCAACGCATTGCGCAAACTCGTCACTACTGAAAAAAAAATCAATCAGCATCTTCTTCAGAATATTCAGAAGCCCCCTTTTTTAGAGAGGTACGCATTAGGCCTGGTTAAAAATGAAACTCTCAAAAACGAGATTGAGAACACGCGGCGCATTGTCAACAAGCTCGCGGAGGCCCTTGCAAAAACCCATGAGCAGGTGTTGTCCCAGCATGCGTTTTTACACAAGGCCAGTTTGCTTCGGCTCCATCTTCAACCCTCCTCCTTTGAGGAATTCAAGAAATTATTTTTGGGATTTAAAAATTCTTATCTCCATGAGCAGGATGCCCAGCGAAAAATCATCCTCTTCTCAAAAAAGGAATATCATGTTCTGAAGAAAAGGCTTGAAGAGCTTGAAAGAGAAAAAGAAGTCTTTCGAGCCCACAAAAAGCTTATCCATGACATCTTCCAAACCTATAGAAAACTCATTGCGGTGATAGGGAATGAGCCCCAGTTCGCGTTCTATTCCTCAAAGATAGAGAAACTTATCGCGCGGG
>CAZTDJ010000104.1:0-2609 GCA_964612835.1 Candidatus Woesearchaeota archaeon | reverse complement strand
TTTCCATGCACGCTCGCGGCATTACATATCTTAGTATGTTTATTCGGATTTTGTTGATACAATCTTCCAAGGCTTAATTTTCCCGCGTTTTCATTCAGCTCATAGAATGCGTGAGAAGAATCTTTTGATTCAGCCAATGCCAAAAGCTTTCCATTATGAAAAATAGCATTATCAATACAGTTTATTCCTTTATTTTCAAGTTCGCTTTTCGAAACATGCTCTTTACTAGCTAATGTTTCCCAAATACTAGTTAATGTTTCCAAAAGCCCATATCCGCCCGCATCAAAAAGCTTTCCTTTGCATGGGAATAATGATAAAACGTTGTTACTTCGTTCAGACATTTTTGGATTCTTCAAAGTTCCAACACCCTTCCATTCATATCCCTGCCCAATCCAAAGCTCATTGTTGTAATAACAAAAAGAATAAACTATTCCGGGAAGATTTTCCGCGAGAGTTTCGAGCTTTTTTGAATTAAAGTCATAAAGCTTAACGCTTTTATTATCTCCAATCACCAGCCCGTCCATGACTCCTCCTGTTTCCTGCTCTTCCTTTTTTGGCTCCAGCAATCTCTTTATTATTTCCTGTACCTTTGGATCATTTGGATCCGGAATATGTATTCCAAAAAGCCCTGTTTTCTTTTCTTCATTGTCTGTCATTTTTTGCTGTACACCTCATGAGCCTTTCCAATGACCTTCTTGAAAATTTCAGGGCCTGTGCCGGGGATTATTTCCGCCCCAGCTTCCCGCAGCTGCTCTACCGCATGGTCTATTACTGGAGAAATGGCGTAAATCGTCACATTATTACGCTTGTTCTTGCTTTTCAATTTCTTTATTGTTTCCGCTGTCTCATGGGTATTCCCTAAAAAAGTATCCGTAACCACAAGAACCTGCCGTGGATCTTTTTTATTCTTGTTTTCAAGCTCGCTTACGGGAAAAACAGTTCCTCCGCCAAAATATGCTACTAAAACTTCAAAAATCTTCTTTAAATCCCTTGTCGGTTCGACTTCTTCATGCTGCCCTCCGCCAGAGAAATTAGTAACCGAGATATACGCTCCTTTCTTGTGCGCTTTCTTGGCAGCGACAAACGCGGCGAGCACAGGCAGGCTTACCTCGTTAATAGGATTCGGCATGCTCCCGGAGCTATCCAGATACAAGTCAAGATTAAGGATAACTTCTTCCATCCCGCCAAACACCTCTTTTCTTCTTGATTTCCAGGCACGAGTATTGACTCCAGGGATGATTTTTCCCCCAGTGATTATAGAATAGGGAACATCAAGCTTGTCAGCGCCCATGGAGGGATGCCATTTGATTGGCTGAAACGGGCTTGGCCTTTCTTTTCCAAAAGGTTTGGGAGCGAACAGCACGTCATAGGAATTTGAGAGCATGTCGTAAAACTGGATGCTTGCTTTTGTCTTGTTTCCGTGGCCGTAGCCAGCCATGATATCCCTGAATTCTTTCATCGCGTCCTTGTTGCTTGGCAGGCCGTCGGTTCCATTTTTCGCGAGCCGTTTCGCAAGCTCCTTCGCTGTATTCTCATCAATCTCTTTGGGAATGTTTTTCGCGATATTGTCTAGTGAAGAGGGAGTGTGGCACCCGCATTCGCAATCTCCTTGTCCCTGGCCTTTATTTTTTTCTTCTTTGCCTTCCCCTTTGCCGCTGCCCTGCTGTTCTTTTTTCTCCTGCCCTTGTCCGTCGCCTTTCTGTTCTTGCCCTTGGCTTCCCTGGCTTTGCCTGCTTCCTTGGTTTCCTTTGCAAGTTGAGCAGTGGCCTCCTTTCATGGGTTCCAAGAATTTGCACATAATTCGCGCGTAGGTTTGGGCATTTTCAACCCAATTATCCTTGTTAAAATAATCGCTCTTGAAAATTTTCTCAATCTTTTCTGCAGCCCCCTGCTCTTCTGTGTTTATCTTGTAGCCCTTGGGGAATATTTTTTTGTTCCACGCAAGCTCCATGCTTCCAACATACACATTCCAAAATTTCTCCCTTCTGGGATATTTTTTTCTGTCCATTTGGCTGTACATCCACGGAAGATCATCATCCCCGTTTCTCACCAGCTTGGTGTTGATGCACATGTCTGAAAATATATTCTGGAGCGATGCGGCGGCCATATCCAGATCAACTTCTTTGGGAAGGCCTTCTTTTTTGAGCGCTTCTTTGATGTAATGGTTGAGGATAAGCAGAGTGATGGTGTCATAGGGGCAGAATCGGTGCCCTATTTCATGCTTTGAAACCGCGTTCAATCCCCGCTGGGGATCCTCATGCGCGGTCTTTACCACTTTTTCAAGATTGACATAGGTTTTGAAGTTCGTAATCTTCATGAACGCGTACTGCTCTTCCAGCATTTTTCCCTCTTCCCCCAAAGAGCTCATTTCCTCTTTGGTTTTTGCGACAAGCGGCCTTGGGATGGAGGGATAGCTCCACGTCTTTAACGCGTTGTTGATCGCTTCTTCAATATTTGCTTCTTTTTGTTTTTTTTCCATTGAAGTTAATTAATATAATTACTAATTGCGACAAATAATGCGCCTAAAGTACCCGCCTGAATAATAGTCGTCCCTGCAAAAAGGGCAACATCAAATTTGTTGGAAGAACTCCCTGTTTTCCAACATTTAT
>CAZTDJ010000103.1:0-2719 GCA_964612835.1 Candidatus Woesearchaeota archaeon | reverse complement strand
AAAGATATGCTCTCCAAGTTTATTGAGCACCGGCAGCAGGTAATTAGGAGAAGAACACAGTTTGATTTAAATGGTGCAACAGAAAAATCGCATATTCTTGAAGGCCTTCTTATCGCATTGGGAGATGTTGATAACGTCGTGAGAACGATCAGGCAAAGCAGGGATGCAAAAATTGCTTCTGAAAACTTGGTGCAAAAATTTGGATTGAGTGAAAAGCAGGCCAAAGCAATCTTGGAAATGAAATTGCAAAGATTGACTGGTTTGGAAGGAGAGAAAATAAAAGAGGAGCACAAATCTCTTTTGAAACTTATCGAGGAATTAAAGTCTATCCTCGCTTCAGAACAGAAAATTTTAGAGATAATAAAAAATGACATGAAGGAAATAAGCACGAAATATGGTGATGAAAGAAGAACCGCGATTCTTGAGGTGGAGGAAGAGATAGAAGATGAAGACCTGATCGAAAAAGAAGCAGTGGTGATTACCGCGACCCATTCAGGGTACATCAAAAGGCTTCCCTTGGAAACATATAAAAATCAAAAAAGGGGGGGAACGGGAGTTATTGGGACAGAGACCAAAGAAGAGGATTCTGTCGCCCATCTTTTTGTAACAGGGAGTCATGATTATGTCCTCTGTTTCTCAAATATGGGAAGGGTATACTGGCTGAAGGCGTATCAGATTCCCGAGGCTTCCCGGTACGCGAAAGGGAAGGCGATTATTAATCTTTTTAATTTAGAGAATGATGAGAGGATAACCGCTTTTATTCCCGTGAAAAGCTTTGACGCGGATAGGTATTTGCTGATGGCAACAAAAACAGGCATTGTCAAGAAAACGCCGCTTCCCGCATACAGCAATCCGCGAAAAGGGGGGATCATTGCGATAGGGCTTCATGAACATGACTCATTAGTGAAAGTATTGCTGACGACAGGGTTTGATGATATTATTCTCGCTTCGAAAAAAGGGAGCGCGATTAGGTTTAACGAGAAGGATATCCGCCCTGTGGGAAGGTCTGCAGCAGGAGTCCGAGGAATAAGGCTCGAGAGCGTGGATGAGGTTATCGGAATGGAGAGGGTTACAACAGGGGAGGCTTTGCTCACCCTTACGGAAAATGGTTTTGGAAAAAGGACAGACATCGCTGATTATCGTTTGATTAAAAGGGGTGGAAAGGGAGTTATTAATATCAAAACGTCTGAAAGAAACAGCTTTGTTGTGGGAATAAAAGCAGTGAACCCTGAAGACGAGGTGATGTGCATCTCTGAAAAGGGGATTATTATCAGGATGTCGGTAAAGGATATTTCATGCATTGGAAGAAATACGCAGGGAGTTCGCGTGATGAAGCTGAAGGAAGGGGACAAGGTGACAAGTGTTGAAAAAGTTGAAAGGGAAGAATTCTAATTTCAAGCCATTACCCCGACGCCAATAATCCTGAATCGGTGTTCAACCATTCGTGAAACCGCAAATTTATCATCCGGCAAGGTGCAGATCGGCAGCTTCAGTTTCATTTTCGCGACATCTTTCGCAATATTCACGACGTATCCCATCGTTGCCGCTGAGCCGACATTGAGCATGAGGTATTCCCCTTTTTTGATAGGATCCACTTTAAGTTCGGTTTTTGATCCCACAACCCGCTCAAGAAGACGGATTTTGAGGGAAAGTTCCTCGATGATGGGTGGCATTTTTTCAGGATGGCCCACAACATTCCCAAAGAGATTATCTGCTTTTGTGAAAGCGGGATCAAGTTTGGTAAGAAGAGCGATAGAACAGCCTGGGCCAATCTCATCAGTTTCATCTTCTCCCGAGTGTATCCCTTCAATTTCTGTGAAAAGCGGTTTCCAGACTACCCTTCCTTCTTTTTCAAGTTTGATTCCTGGACGAATTTCAATCTTGTCCCCTTTTTTTAGAATACCATGCTTGAGTGCTCCGCCAATGACGCCACCCCTTAATCTTTCAATTCCGGTTCCCGGTTTATTGATATCGAATGATCTAGCGACATACATCAGCGAGTCTTTTTCTGTGTCTCGCTCTGGAGTTTTGATCGTGTTTTCTATTGCTTCAATGAGGAAGGGAATATTCACTTGGTGCTGGGCTGAGATGGGGATAATGGGGGCATGTTCCGCAATGGTGCCTTTCACAAACGCTTTGATTTGCTCGTAATTTTTTTGCGCTTCCTCTTCTGAAACGAGATCCATCTTATTTTGAACAATGACAATCTGCTTAATGTTGCTGATCTCTAATCCCAAAAGATGCTCCTTGGTTTGTGGCTGGGGGCAATTCTCATTTGCGCTTACTAAGAGAAGAGCGCCATCAATAATGGCTGCTCCTGAGAGCATCGTTGCCATGAGGGTTTCATGGCCGGGCGCATCAACGAATGAGATTTTCCTTTGCAATATTGTTTTTGATTTGCAGATGGGGCACTCCTCTTTTACAGAATATGCGTCTGTTCCTTTGCATGCGGGGCATTTATAAAATGCGCTGTTCGCATATCCTAATTTGATCGTAATCCCTCTTTTGATTTCTTCAGAATGCTGATCAGTCCATTTTCCGGAAAGAGCCTGGCATAACGTTGTTTTTCCATGGTCTACATGGCCCACCAAGCCGATGCTGATTTCAGGGACCACGGCCGCCTTTGTTTCTTCTTTAATCTCTTTTTTCATTTTAAAGAAAATTCATAGAAAGATTTATTAATCTATCTAAATTTTTCAACCTCACATGTCTAGTATTT
>CAZTDJ010000102.1:0-2758 GCA_964612835.1 Candidatus Woesearchaeota archaeon | reverse complement strand
AGGAGCACTCCCAGAAATACCGCGAGAACAAGGCCCTGAGGAAACTTCGTGAGGAAAGCGAGTGCGGAAAAGAACCCCACCCATGCAAATTTTTTTTCAAGGAAGAAAAAGATTGCCAAAAGGCAAAAGAAGAGCGCAGGAATTTCACTGTACATCTTTGTCCAGAAGAAAAAGAACGTGGGGTTAAACGCAACAAAAAAGGAAGCGAGAAGAGCATACTGCCAGGAAAAATATTTTTGAGCAATTTTATAGGTTATGTAAACAATCCCTGTGCTAAACAGCATTTGAAGAAGAGTTCCTATAACAAGAATGTTCAAGCCAAGTTTCCAAAAAGAACCGAGCAATAAGGGCCAAAATAAAGGACGAAATTCCTCCCACAAACCTATCTGGCCACCAGAGAATAGGTATTTCGCCATCCCTATATACACTGCGCCATCCCACCACACAGGATGCGCCCGCAGGAGATCAATCACTTGCATAAGGATGAAAAGTGCAAGAAGCCAGACTATCCCATATTTCTTTAAATGCATATGTCTACGAAGAAAAAATACACTTATAATCTTTTTCAAAAGAAAAATGAGGTCAACTTAAATAAAAATGGGAAAAATATCATCAAAGGTTGTTTGATTGGGAAATTCTTTCAAAATAAGGTATCCATAGGGATAGGAAGAACTATGGAAAAGGATCGCCCGATTCTTGGGATTTTTCATCAGCCATTCTTTGAGTTTAGTATAATCATCTCGATTGAATACTCTGGCCGCAACAACATGGTCCGCTCTTTCCAAAACTTTTTCCATTTGGTTAAAATCATCGATTGCCACGTAGGTAAGGTTTAGGGGAACATATTTTTCAAATTCATGGAAATAGATGGCGGGAGTTTGATAGTAACTGATGGAAAATTTTATTGAATTGACATCTTCAACTGCAATATGCTCACTTTTTTGAATAAGGAGAGGTTGATTTCCCAGGACCACCTGTTCATCTGCTAGGGTGATGGGGAAACTTCCCACAATTGTTTTTTGATATCCAAAAGCCAATGGCAAATACTTATCAACCGTGCACGCAACCTTGATGCCCTTTTCAGAAAGATAGATGGCTGCCTTTACTTTTCCAGGATTATCGCAATCGCTGATGACCACAGTTGCGTTCAAGCGTATTGCCTGTTCGACAAGCACGTTAATCCCATGCGTGTCTACGATAAGTCCCAGATCTTCCCTAAAAAATCGAGAGGTGGGATAAAGAACCTTATCTATGGGAACTTCAAACATAAACACTCCTTTTTCATTGGGAGCATACCACATATCTCCCTCTTTTTTCACAAGAGTTCCTACCGCAACCTTATGGGACAATCCAATGCTGCGAATTTCTGTAAGTCGTGCCCCCTCATGCCACCCAATATCCTCACGTAAATCTTCTTTTTTGTAGGTTAATCTCTCGGAAAATGTTCGAAGCAACTCTGCTGTATCGAAAGGATATTTTTCAAGTTGATGCCCCAGCCAATCTCGTGTAACTCTATCAACCTGCGAAACAACTACATCATTTTTTCCGAGTGTAATGGACGAATTTCCAATAATAAAAAAAGAGAAGTTTTGGGGTGGCTTGATGCCATATACAGGAACGCCTTCTGTTTCAAATGTAAATTCGATAGGTTTCTCAAAGGCCAATTTTCTGTCAATGTCTGCTCGAAAAAAAATTCCCAGAGTCTCCCAGAGTTCTGCTGCCTTTAACAAATTTCTTTTTTGATGATATCCCAAACTTGCCAACGTTTCATAGATAAGAATCCGCTCTTCAATATTTGTTGTTTCTTTGAGGGCCAATTCATAAAAGGAGATGGCCTGTCGTAACAAAGAAGAATTATTTGTTATTCGTGCGAGGATAAGGGAGATATCTGCTTTTGCGTAGGAGGAAATATTTTTGTTGAGAAGATTTTCTAATTCTAGAGTATACATCTCTTTGTTGGTTCCGGTTGCTTTGAGGACGAGCATAAAATCCTTTTCTTTTGCATTTTGATCAAACTGGACAGGAGCGCAACTGCTTATCAAGAAAAACAAGACACATAATGCCAAGAGGAGAGAGTACTTTTTTTTATTCATGCGGGTACTTAAAAAGTAACAATGTTTATAAATTTTGCACTCTTTTTAATATTGAGTGATATGCAAGAATGTGAAGTGTGCGGGAGGGAAAGTAATCTTGTAAAAACAGTTGTAGAAGGGACAACACTCCATCTTTGTTCTTCGTGTACGAAATTTGGGAGGGTCATTGAAGAAAGAGAAATTTCCCAAAAAAAAGAAGGGAAAAGAGAGATTCTCATAAAACACGAAGAAGGGATACATGATCTTGCTCCAGATTTTTTTAAGAAGATTCGGGAGGCGAGAGAGAAAAAAGGGATGACTCAAGAGGAGTTGGGAAAATCTATAGCGGAAAAGGTTTCCGTGATCCAAAAGATTGAAACAGGAAAATTTGAACCTCCCCTGGATACCGTCAAAAAGTTAGAGCGTTTTTTTGGGATGAAATTTACTGAAGACTCACCATCATCCTCTTCTTTACCCTTTCTTAAAAAGGATGAAGAACCCCTTACCATCGGAGATATTTTTAAAAATAAAAATGAAAAAACGTAAGATTGCAATTCTCCTGTCTCAAGCTGATTGCGTTAAATCGCCTTCGACTTCATTGGAGCAATACCAAACAGAAGGAGACCTTGCCGCAGAGATTCTGTGGTATGCCTCCCTCAATGGAGATATAAAAGGAAAGATTGTTG
>CAZTDJ010000101.1:0-2841 GCA_964612835.1 Candidatus Woesearchaeota archaeon | reverse complement strand
AAAACATTGCCCCCTTTTTTTTATGCTATTGTGAATAAATCGTAAAATCTGTTCAGAATCCGGCCTCAGCTGGATAACTGCCTCATAATAATCACCAGTATTCGATGACGTTGGCATATGGAACCCCCCCTATCTTTAAAACTCCGCTTTGGGCAATAAGATGGTGCTTCAATGCGAATGCAATTGACTTCTTTCCGACAATATTGAGATTAGAACAATTTTTTGTAAGGGCAAGAAGCTCATCCCCTCCCATTTTTTCTCCCTTGTAAAAATGTTCAGAAATAAAAAGGTTGGCGTTTTTATCTGCAAAAGTTTTTCCAATAAGATCCTCATCGCAAATGGCAATAACTTTTCTCCCTTTTGATTCATGAATCTTTACTAACATCTTACTTTAAAATCTTCGCTGGTTTTTTTGACCCACATGCTTGGCATTTTAAAAAAGAGAATTTCTCCTGCTTCACGATTTCAGTATCGGGTTTCCCACATTCATGACAAAGCACGAACTCCCTCGCGAATTGCTCGACTTTTTGGTTGAGAAGGGCAGAGTTCACCTTGCTCCCCAAGATCAGTCGTTCTCCATCGAGGATTGCGGGTGTTGCGAGCTCTTTCTGAAGATATTTCAAAAGCAATTCCTTGCTTCTATTGAACGTATCACACATCTGCAAGAAATTAGTGATGATCGTCTTATTCCCTTCCATCATCCCTTTCACTTTTGGAATTTCAAATCGTTTTGTTTCTTCTGCTTTTTTAGGAAACTTGCCCATTCCCACATGAAGCATTTCTTTGTATTCCATGCCCCTGCTAAAAGAAAAGGCTTTTATAAGGTTTTTGGAAAATTTTTCATTTGCAATAGAAATCCTTATAAGAATATATGAACAATAAAAAGAGTATGATTTTTGCGCATGCTTCTGATTGCCATATTGGGGGATGGAAGGAAGAAAGATTGCAGAAACTCAATATGTGGTCTTTCAGAAAGCTCATTGAGCACTGCATGGAAAGAAATGTTGAGTTCCTTCTTATCTCTGGAGACCTGTTCAACACTGCCCTGCCCCCTATTGAACTCATCAAAGAAGTAACGCTTCTCCTTAAAAAATTAAAAGATGCGGGAATACGAGTATACTGCATTCCTGGAAGCCATGATTTTTCCCCTTCTGGAAAGACGATGCTTGATGTCCTTGAAAATGCAGGCCTTGTTGTGAATGTGATGAAGTTCGAGGAAGAAAATGGAAAGGTAAAACTCCGTTTTACGACAGACGAGAAAACAGGGGCAAAAATGACGGGCATCTTTGGAAAAAAAGGGGGTTTAGAAAAGAATTATTATGTCATTCTGGAAAAAGAGCATCTCGAAAAGGAGCAGGGCTTCAAAATATTCCTCTTTCACACAGGCATTTACGAATTTCTTCCCCCCGAACTAAGGGAGATGGACTCGGTAGGGTTTGAGTCTCTTCCAAAAAATTTCAATTACTATGCGGGAGGCCATATCCATTATGTCAAACAAGTGAGGACAAAAAATGGTCTTCTCGCCTTTCCCGGCGCATTATTCCCCAATAATTTTGCAGAGCTTGAAAAGTACGGGCATGGAAATTTTTACATTATTTCATATGAAAATAAAAAATTAGAACATGAACTTGTCCCCCTCATTGCGAAAGAAAAGATGAATTTTACGTTCTCTGTTGAAAAAAAAGAGCCAGAAACAATCAAAAAAGAGATCATGAGAACTCTCAAAGAATCGCAGATAAAAGATAAAATTGTTACCCTCAGAATTGAGGGGGCATTAGAAAGAGGGAAGCTTTCTGATCTTGATATGACTGAATTTTTTGATTCTCTTGACGCATACTGCATTTTGAAGAATACCAGCAAAGTCCTTATCAAAGAATTGGAGAATATTGGGGTACAAAAAGGGGAAATTCATGATGTAGAAAAGGGGATTATTAAGAAAACAGCAAAGGAAAACCTGTTTGCGGGGATTAGCGTTGAAAAAACAGAGAAACTTGTTGAGCATCTTATCGAAAGCTTCAATACAGAAAAATTTGAGGGAGAAAAAAATATGGACTTTGAAGCGCGGGTGATGAAGGATACTGAAAAAGTTTTGGGGATAGAGCATGTTCATTAAAAGGATTTATCTTCAGAATATCCGGAGCTATACTGATCAGGAAATTAATTTTAATACGGGAATTACGCTCCTCTCAGGGGATATAGGAAGTGGAAAATCAACCATCCTCCTCGCAATAGAGTTTGCTCTCTTTGGAATTAGAAGGGGAGCAATGTCCGGAACCTCCCTTTTAAGGAAAGGGGAAAAAGAGGGGGAAGTTGCACTGAATTTCCAGGTTGATGGGAAGGACATTGAGATAAAAAGGGTATTAAAAAAAACAAGCACTTCTGTGAATCAGGGTGCTGGTTTTATCCGCGTAGGAAACGACAGATATGATGGAACAGCTGTAGAACTAAAGCAGCGGGCGCTTGACATTCTCCATTATCCCTCTGATTTACTCACCCGAAGCAAAGAAGATATTTTCGAATACACTGTCTACACTCCCCAAGAGCAGATGAAACAAATCCTGTTTTCTAAAAAAGAAGAGCGCCTAAACACGCTCAGAAGGCTTTTTGACATTGAGAAATACAAAACGATCAGCAATAATTGCCAATTGTTTTTGACGCGACTCCGGTATAAAATAAGGGAATTAAGCGAACGGATTAAGCCCCTGGAGGCGAGGAAAGAGGAAAAAATAGAAATTGAACCTATATTAGCACCACCAAGAAATTCTTTAATTTTTCTAAATTCAACTTATGGCATTAATTTTCCAGAAAAAATTAAATTAAATAAAGACTCTAGTCCAAGTA
>CAZTDJ010000100.1:1396-2912 GCA_964612835.1 Candidatus Woesearchaeota archaeon | reverse complement strand
AATCACGGAAATGCTGAAAAAAGATTTCCAGATGGAGAATCCCCAAATTGAAGTTAACGAAATTGAAAATCCAAGCCTTGACCCTGCCGCAATTGCAGAAAAAATAAAGAATATATTGGAAAATCGGGGTTCAAAGCGGTTCAAAGCTATTGGCCACAGCGCACTCCAAGAGATGATGTCTGCAGGAGCCATGGGCGCAGAGGTGGTCATCTCAGGAAAAGTACCAAGCGCAAGGGCAAAAAGCTGGAGATTTAAGGAAGGGCATTTGAAAAAATCAGGGGATGTGGGGCAAAACAAAGTCCTTATTGCCCATGCATCCGCAAAACTCAAAAGCGGGATTGTGGGTATCAGAGTATCCCTCATGCATCCCTCTCTCAAACTTCCCGATAAGGTTACTTTCCTTGCGCTTCAAAAAGCTGTTCAAGAACCAGAAAAGAAAGAAGAAGAAAAAGTTGCCGCTAAAGAAAAAAGAGGAGAGGAAAAAGAAAAAAAATCAGAAGAGGAAAAACCTGCAGAGGAGAACGTAGAAGCAAAAAAGAAAGAAAAACCAAAAAGGGCAAGAAGAAAGAAAAAGGAACCAGAAAAACCTGCAGAGGAGAACGTAGAAGCAAAAAAGAAAGAAAAACCAAAAGAGGAAAAAGAAAAAAAATTAGAAGATAAGAAACAAACAGGAGAAGAATCACCCACAGAAGAACATGGCAATCCTCAGAACTAAAGAAATTATGCAAATGAATGCGGAGCAACAGAAAGAAAAGCTTAATGAATTAAAAGAGGAATTGATGAAAATGAATACCCAAAAATCCGTAGGAAAGAACATTAAAAATCCTGGAAGGATGAGGGAAATTAAAAAAACCATCGCGCGTTTACTCACATTACAAAAGAAACAGGAGGTTAGAAAAAAGGAATGAGTAACATCTGTTCAACGTGTGGACTCCCCAAAGAACTTTGCGTGTGTGAAACCATCGCGAGAGAAGAGCAGAAAGTTACCGTCAAACTGGTACAAAAAAAATTAAGAAAAATGAGCACTGTGATAGAAGGATTGGATGAAAAAAGGATAAACCTGAAGGAAATTGCAAAAACCCTCAAGTCAACGTTTGCGTGCGGGGGAACTGTCAAAGAAGGAAAGATTGAGCTTCAGGGGAACCATGTTGAGAAAGTCAAACAAGAACTCAAAAACCTTGGATTTTGCGTATAACATAAAAAAATGGAAAAAGAAAATCAAACAGGATGTATGGATAAGCACTGCCCGTTCCATGGAAATTTTGGAACAAGGGGGGCTTCATTCAAGGGAAAGATGATCAAAATCTATGGAAAAACAGGAACCATTGAATTTGGAAGAAGCGCCTACATCAGAAAGTATGAGCGATTCCTCCTCAAAAGGTCTCGCCTTAAAGTTCATATTCCTGAATGCGTGAAGGTCAACGTGGGGGATGTCGTGATTGCCAATGAAACGCGCCCCATCAGCAAGACCAAGCATTTCGTGGTGGTGAAGAATGAAAGCGATTAAAGCAAAACC
>CAZTDJ010000100.1:0-1386 GCA_964612835.1 Candidatus Woesearchaeota archaeon | reverse complement strand
TCCCTCATGGGGCAATTTTAGAGGCAGCAGATAATTCCGGAGCGCGACAGCTCAAAGTTATTTCCATCAAAACGCTCAAGACGACAAGAAATCGGATGCCTGCCACGCGTGTGGGTGATCTCATCCTCGCAGATGTCGTGAACGGCGAACCAGACATAAGAAAAACCGTCGTCTTTGCAGTCGTCGTGAGGCAGAAGAAAGAATACCGAAGATATAGCGGCATCAGGATTAAATTTGAAGATAATGCGGCGGTTGTTGTAAAAGATGACAAAGGAAATCCCAAGGGAACCTTTCTAAAAGGGCCCATCGCGAAAGAAGCAGCGGAAAGATGGCCGGCAATTGCAAAAATCGCAACGATGGTGGTATAATATGAAATCATGGTCGAAAAACTGGGGAAGAAGCAAACGAAAATCAAAACAGAAGAAGTACATATTTAATGCCCCACTCCATCTGAGAAGAAAACTGATGAGCGCGACCTTTTCAGAAGAACTGAGAAAAAAGTATGGGAGAAGGAATACCAAATTGCGGGTGGGGGACAAAGTCAAAATCATGCGTGGAGAATTCAAATCCGTGGTGGGAAAAATAAAAAGAATGGATGCCCCTCGATTGAAAGTGGAAGTTGATGGCGCCGAGAGGAAAAACACAAAGGGCACCAAATACAATGTCCCGCTTGATCCGTCAAAACTTATGATCCTTGAACTCACGATGGACGATAAAAAAAGGGTAGAGGCCCTCCGCAAAAAATGAAAAATCACCTGAAATCATTGGCGGCGCCAAAATCATGGAAATTTGCAAGAAAAAGAACGAAGTTTATCACAAGGCCATTGCCGGGAAAACATAAACTTGCAGAATCCGTATCCCTCAACTTTGTCCTACAGGACATGCTTGGCCATGCAAAACTTAAAAAAGAAGTCAAAGAGATTATCAATAAAGGAGGGGTGACCATTGACGCGAAAAAAGCCCATACACATAAGCACAATGTGGGGCTTTTTGACGTTCTTGATTTCCCCACGATCAACGAAACGTACCGCATCCTGTTCAATCAGAAAGGGAATCTGGAAGGGGTGAAGATCCCTTCAAAAGAAAAATTGCTGAAACCTCTGAAGGTTATTGGAAAAAGAAAGTTGAAGGGAGGAAAAACGCAATTGAACCTGTATGACGGAACGAACCTCCTTGCTGAAAAAGACAGCTACGAGGTAGGGGACTCTGTGATGTACAATGTAGGATCAAAAAAGATCGAAAGTCATATCCCCCTGAGAACAGGCACCTATATTTTTGTGGTTGATGGGAAACACAAGGGAAAACAGGGCGTTATTGAAAATATCAAGAAAACAGAAAAAAGCGAGGATATCATCATTTTTAAAAAGGACAATGTCCAATACAGCA
>CAZTDJ010000099.1:0-2920 GCA_964612835.1 Candidatus Woesearchaeota archaeon | reverse complement strand
TTTGAATAAAGGAACAAAATTTTTTTGATAACGTAATGGAGCACCATGTGGCGAAAAATGTTGAAAGGAGGACGACCGCGATGAAAATAAGAAGGTGGAATGTTGTAAGGTCCCCCATAATTTGCGCCATCACCGCGATTGCGCCATTCCTCTCTTTCTGGATGACATACCACGTCACAAGGCTTGCCACCATGTTCACGGTATTAATCCCCCCCACAAGAATGAGGAAACCCGCATCCCCCATCCCTTTCACTAACTGAGAACCCAACGTTGCAATTTGCGAGGTTCCGAGACCCGGCAAGAAAGAAGCGAGAGTGCCAGCGGCGACAGAGGAGACAATCGTTTTATAGGCTCCTTTTTCAGGAATTTCAATTGCCGTTGCCTTTTGTTCCGGTATTTTGATCTTTTGGAAAATGCTGAGAAGGAGGGTACTCACTCCAAAAAGTCCCGAGAGCATGGGAAAAAGAGGATCATCAAGTTTAGGATTATTCAAGACAAGGATACCCAAGATTCCAGACAGAAGAAAAACAATACTCGCCCAAAGTTTTGAATGCTTTTCTTTTATGATCAGGAAGATGGCAATAAAAAGGAGGAGGTAGCCGATGTAAGGTTTTATCATCGGATAGAAAATTTGAAGGAGGAAAATAAAAAAAGGGAAAAGGGAAAGAGATAAAACAAGGGAGCCGAGTGAACCAGCAACCATCAAGAGGCACGCATTGTGCCCTTCTCCGCGTAATAACATCCGATGCCCAGGCAAAACGCAGAGAACATTGCTCTCGTCAGGCGCCCCCAGATAAATAGAAGGAACCCCATCAACAAAGGTGTGGGTAATGGCCATAGAGAGTATCGCTACTGCAATCGTGAGAGGTTCTGCAAAGGCAAGGAAAAAAGATAAAAAATTGAAGATAAGAACCGACACCAGATTAATATGAATGCCGGGCATAATGCCTGTGAAAGTCCCAAGGAGATTCCCCACAAGGACCGCGACTACTATTTCAGTAAACATTAAGGGGAATTTTTTATTCGCATTAAAAATCCTTTAGGGGAAAAAGTTGAAAAATTTTTAGGCAGCACAGGATAATAAACCTTTTTTTGTGTACTATGCTGGGATAGCGTTCCCGTGTTATCTCTGTGCGCCCTGATTTATTAAAAGTTCTGTTCTCACCTCCCATAAAAAAGAAGAAGTTTTCCTATAAATTATTGATGTATATGCCGTATATGTAAAAAAGGATCAAAAAATGTTTCTTTCTTTATTTTGAAGATTCAGAACAATTCTTGCGATATTTTCAGTAAGAACAGAAATCCTCTTTATTTTTTCAACTGCTGAAGGAAGCCACACCGTATTGCTTTCTTCAAGGAGATGTTCGCATCTTTTTCGATTTTTTTTGTCATTTTTAAAAATAAGATTGATGGGCTCCTTTTTTGTTTTGAAAAATATATCAAGAAGGAGCTCATAGTTCTTTTTTACTGCATCAAAAACCTCTTGTAATTCCTTTTTTTGTTTTTCCTCAATCCTTTTTTTAACATCTTTTTCTACAATAACTTTTGCAATTGCTTTCGCTCGGTCTGCAATCTTTTCAATGTTGTCAATGATCTGCCAAAAGTACACAAGACTAAGGATATCAAGCTCCTGTTTTTTTGCAAATTCAACATCAGTGAGTGCCTTTGTTATTAATCGTATTGCAAAAAAAGTTTGGCGATTGACTTCATGGTCTTTTTCATAAATTTCTTTATAGTTATCACTTTTTTCTAAAGTATTCAAGGAATCATCAAAGACCGACCGCGTGATGAGGTCTATTCGTTTTAAAACTTTTATAATGGGCGTATTTGTAGTGTCTGAAAAAACTTTTGCTCGAATCGCATTTGAAGTAACTTCCATAATTTCCAACGCCATCAGTCGATGAAAAATCCCCCGGATATCTGCAATTTTTCCTTTGAGATCTCCATCAATATTGATAATAGTATACCCATTGATGTACGCAGAGATTATGTTCCTTTGGATATCATCAATTTCTTTTCCATCTATTTTAATAACAATCTCTTGTGTATGCGCGTCCTCCCCCTTTTTCGGATAGATTTCTAAACTTCCAGAATTTGATTCACTTATTGCTAGGCGGTCTCCTTTTTTGAGTTTATTTGTTTTGATCCACGCTTTCGGGAGCGAGATACTATAACTTGCCTTTCCAAATCCAATAAGACTTCTTAATTCTTCCATCTATACATCTGTGGAAAGCATATACCTCCCGGCTATTTATATCTTTTCTTTTTTTAGCCGTCTTAAAACCCCCTTTCTTTTAAGAATTTTTTATTTTTTTTCTGTTTCTGAAAAGCATATACCCTCCATACAAAATACTTATAAATGACCCATTCCCTAGGTTTGGTTCGGGGAAACATTCCATGGACTTAAAAGAGAAACTCAATTTTTATACTAAAAATCAGGATATTCTTTTCCACGTTCGAAAAATGATTGATTGGAAAACGTTAGTTCCTTTGGTTGATGCAAACAAAAATTTTTCAACACTAGAAGAGGCGACGGCCACATACGAAGATGTTCTTTCTTTATGCGGGGAGATTTGCGGCGTTGGCGCAGAAAATAAAAAATCCATTGCAGAAATGGCGCATGACGCTGATAAAAAAGGGGCAAAGTTTGAAGGGGGAAAAGTTATTCTTTCAGAAGAGACAGTAAAGAGTTTCAATTACCTTGCTGAAGCAGGGCTTCTTGCAGTTTCAATTCCACAGGATGCGGGAGGGATGGGATTCCCAAAGACTATTTCTATGATCCTTACAGAAATGATTTCAAAAGCTGTCGCATCTTTGATGATTTTGTATGGACTCTCAGAAGGGATTGCAGAATCTCTCTGTATATTTGGGACGAAAGAGCAGGCTGCGCAGTATGTTCTTGGGCTTCTTTCGGGAAAGT
>CAZTDJ010000098.1:0-2922 GCA_964612835.1 Candidatus Woesearchaeota archaeon | reverse complement strand
ACAAAAAAAAAATAACAAGCAAGGAAAATAGCCTTTTTATCATCTCCTTTAATTTTAGCTAAACAGGTATATATCCTTTTCGCACATATTATTTTCGCGCACATAGACCAATAATTATGAATATATGGAAAGTATTCAAGGTCTAATCCAAATTTATCTTCGTTGGCAAGAAGCCCAGCCGCAACATCGCAATGTTGGGCAGGGGCAGTTCACATTATAACTGGCTAAGAATTACCCCAAGATTTCCAACCACATTTTTATAAAGCCGGGTAATTATCAGCTCATAAATTGCCTCTTTCAATGGTCCAGAGCAATAGTTGATAAGGGAATCAATTTTTTCTACTGGCTCCCCCAGAAGCTCCAACGGCATCCTGCATTTCATGGATTTCCCTTCAAAAGCATCTTTCAAATTTACAGGGGTTCCTTCAGCCATCTTCTCTAATGCTATTTCAAACTTGCAATTTCCCGCGCTTTTTCCATGTATTTCGTATCGGTAAAGACTTCCTTCCTGGACAACCAAAGCTTCTGCCTGTTTGCAAGAACTCAATGATGCATCAAAACATGCTTTGTCCAGATGGCAATCTTTTTTTAAGAATCCAAAAAAATAGGCTCCCCCCCACAGGACAGCCAAAAGAATCAAAAAAATAAGGAAAAACCGAAGAGGGACAAAAAGTTTCTTCTTCATAAAATAAAAAAAAGAAAAGAAATATATAAATGTATTCAAAGCTGCTCGGTGGTCACAACCTGAAGGATTGTATCCAACGGCTTTACCTTTGAGCTCACTCCGACAAGGGTGGAAATTCCCCCCCGCTCTGCAATGCTCACCAAAGACCTTGTAATCTCTCCATCAATGATGATCGTTTCCACTTCATTCCCTAAATCTCTCAATGTCGATTGCAGTTCAGAACTGGGGATTTTTCCCAGCACATTATTGTCCTTCCCAATAAGGTATGCTGCCCGTGTTCCGATAAGGTCGTCCAGCATTTTCCTGTATCCCTCTTTCTGGCTTTCCGTCATCGGGGATTTCTTTTTTGCTTCTGGAGATGCGCTTGCGCGAGTATCACTCCCCTGTTGATCACTTACCCTCATGGATCGGTAGCTGGGAGGATAGCGTCCCTGCGGCCTTTCTCGTTCAACGGTTT
Source organism: Candidatus Woesearchaeota archaeon (assembly GCA_964612835.1). Classification (GTDB taxonomy): domain Archaea; phylum Nanobdellota; class Nanobdellia; order SCGC-AAA011-G17; family JAGVXY01; genus CAZTDJ01. Next base: position 1,780 of record CAZTDJ010000098.1, on the reverse strand, counting down.
TTTCCCCTGCTGCTTTTTCAGAAACTTTTTCGTATCTCTGCTCACCGGTTCTCTGCCCCCCTTCTTCCATTCTTATCTGCTCAACAGAAATCCTTCCTCGCAATGCCTTATGGATCTCCTTTTTTGTAATCTCCTCAACTTCCTTCCCATCAGGCGCTTTTGCGACATAGTCCACTTCAAGAACCCCCATGGCAGCCTTCACGATAAGGTCTCCGCCCCTGTCTCCATCGACAAAGAGGGTAACTGATTTTCTTTTGGAGAGGTCAATCATTGTTTGGGGGATGTTGCTCGTTCCATTCAAGCAAATGGCATTTTTCATGCCCTGCTTCAAAAGATTCAGGACATCTGCCCTTCCCTCAACGATAATCACTTCCTCAGATTCCTCAATGCCAGGCCCTGCAGGAATCCGTTCCTTGCCATATTCCCCAATTTCCATCATTCTCACTGAAGAAGCAACCTCCTCAGTAATCTCCTGGGAGTCTAAGGTCATGGCATCTTCCATGCTCTTCAAAAGCTGCTTTGCCCTTTCAACGACAAAACTTCTTTTTGTAACGCGTACATCTTCTATTTTTTCTACATGCACTCTCGCAGTGCAGGGTCCTATCCTCTCAATGGTTTCAAGAGATGCGGCGATAATGGCAGTTTCTGCCTTGTCAAGGCTTGAAGGAATAATAATCGTTCCTGTCGTCTTCCCCGCTTTTACGTCTGTCAACACCTCTATTCTTCCAATACGGCCGCTTCTCTGCAGTTCCCTCAGTTCAAGATCAGAGCCAAGAAGGCCCTCTGTCTGTCCGAAAATAGCCCCAATAACGTCTGGTTTTTCAACAGCGCCATTGATCTGAATCGAAGCCTGCAGGATATATTTTGATGATACTGGGCTTATTTTACCCATTTTGTTTTCCTCCTAAATTTTTTAAGAACAAGCCAAACTCTGTGTTTTGTCAATCAGCAAGAAGCTCACCTTCCGCCTTTCTCTCCAAAACTCAAATTGCCTTTGATATGAATATTTAAGTGCAATAAATGACTTGTCCTGTAATCATAAATGTTACCCGAAACACTAACCCCTGGGTTCATTGCTTGGCTTTGCCGTAAGCTCAAACAGGTATTCTCGTGACGGGCATATTTTTGTGATATTTCTTGTGGTATATAAATGTTGCTTTTTATGGATTTGCAGTTAGTCCTTTACCTGCCGTACCCTAAAGTTTCTGCTTTCGCAGGTGCATTGCACTGCTTTGGGCATCTCCTCAGCTTCAAACTGGTAGAGAATGCCACACCCATTACATGACGCAATTGTTTTCATTTTCTTCCTCCGTATCTTAAATCTTTCTGTAATCTGTTGATATGACCATGACTGGTGGATTTCCGTGTTTTGCGATTTTTTGTTATGGCGAAGATTTTATTTTTCATTTTGTTATTAGCCATCCCAATAATACACCCCAGGGAAGTGCCTGAAAGGAAATTGACGTTAAACAATAAAAAAAATAGGGGGGGAAGGAGCCATTATTAAGAAGTTTTGCTTCTTCATGGGCACATTTATTACAAAAGAAATTATGATAAAGCCCATACAGGGGGATAATCGTTTTTGATAATTCTTTATAATCTATTTTTTGGTATGAGTTATTTAAAGGGGATTGTGGGATGTTTATAGAATCCTCTAAGGTGGGTTTTTCTTTTGGCTTTGGCACATAATTTAAAATCCTTTCAATATCCGCTCTTAATTCCTTGGGAGTTTTTTCAGGCAGTTCCCTTCCAAACGCGTCTGTTCCTGGATGTATATTGT
>CAZTDJ010000097.1:0-2948 GCA_964612835.1 Candidatus Woesearchaeota archaeon | reverse complement strand
TGCGTGGAAAAATGCAGAAAAAGCGATTATCCAGCTCAACAAACACAGAGTAATAAACGCTACAAAACTTGCTACCCTTGATATGCACGCTCTTGCAGGATATATTCGTTCCTCTGGGTATTACAACCAAAAGGCAAAAATAATCAAAAACTTCTTGCATGTTTTTGGAAAGAAAAATTTCGCCCAGCATTTCAAAAAAGAAACAGATGAGTTGAAAAAGGAACTTTTGAGTATCAATGGAATTGGAAAAGAAACAGCAGATTCTATCCTCCTGTACGCCGCAAAAAAACCCGTTTTTGTGGTTGATGGGTATACCCAAAGAGTTTTCTCCCGTTTGGGATTCAAAGAACATGGGTATGATGAACTCCAGAATCTTTTTCATAAAAATCTCCCGCAAGATTTTAGAATGTACAATGAGTATCACGCCTTGCTTGTAGAGTTCAGCAAACAGATTTGCAGAAAAAATCCCCTTTGCAAAAACTGTTTTTTCCAGAAGGAATGTTTATATGCCAAGGATAATCCCCCATTGCCATGACCCACGAAATTTCTGCAGGGCTAATCATCTTCTTTCAAGCCAAGGAAAAGGAGTACCTTTTCCTTCATTATCCAAAAGGGCATTGGGATTTCCCTAAGGGCCATCTTGAAAAAGGAGAAACAGCGCTGGATGCAGCAAAAAGGGAAGCTCAAGAAGAAACAGGCATTTCTAATCTCTCTGTGATAAGGGGATTTGAAGAAAAAATCTCCTATTTTTTTCGAGCGGAAAATAAAACCATATTCAAAGAAGTTACTTTTTTTCTCGCAGAATCAAAAACCCGAGAGGTTCGCATTTCAAAAGAGCATAAAGGTTTTGTGTGGCTTTCCTATACAGATGCATTACAAAAACTTACGTTCAAAAGTTCAAAAGATATCCTCCAGAAAGCCCATGATACTCTCGAGAAGTAAATTTATAAGGGTGTTGCATTTTTGGTGATGTATGGATAAATTTCTTCCCTATGGCGCCGCAGGGATTTCTGTAAGTATCCTCTCCGCCATTTTTATATTTTCGGAAAATCTTATGGGGCCTTTTGTCGCTCCCTACGCAGCAACCTTTTTTAAAAACGATATTTTATTAAGCCTTCTTTTTTCAGCTATCCCCCTCACCATCTTTCTCACAAGTTTTTTTATAACAGGAATTTCTGATGTGATTGGAAGGATAAAAATAATTCGCATAGGAGTTATCCTCCAAATTTTTGCAGTTCTTATTTATCTCTCCCAACAAAGTTTTCTCTTCTTTTTTGTAGCGCGGGTACTTGATGCGCTCGCATTTTCCGCTGTCGCCTTGGTAGGTTTTGCAAAAGTGGAAGATATGGTGAAAGGAAAAAGAGGGGCGATTACAGGATTTCATGAGTCTTTGATATCTTTTGGCAGGATTCTTGGTCCATTAGTAGGTGGTTTTTTTGCAGATCGCTATTTCCTCTTAGCCCCTTTTGTCGTCAGTCTTAGCGTTCTTTTTATCCTCCTTTTTTGCCTTTACTTTTTCAAAGATGATAAGCCGCAAGCAAGAAAAAAAGAGGGTATAAAAATATTCTCCAAACAATTTAAAATCTTTTTTGCGCACAAGGATCTCCGGGCAGTATCCTTCTTGGGAATTCTTGTATTCTTTGCAGCTCCCGCAACAAGCGTTTTTTTGCCTCTCTTTATTCTCAATGAATTAAAAGGAACCTACTGGAGTATTGGAATTATTTTCCTCATGCTTCAATTCATGCACCTCTTCGCAAAACAGTTCGGGGTGTTGGCAGACAGATACTCTCCAAAAAAATTGATAATATTGGGGGTATCCATCCATGCATTTGCGCTCGCATTTATCCCCCTTTCATCAAAAATATGGATTCTCGTTATTCTCGCCCTTCTTGCGTCATGGGGTGGCGCAATGTGGAACACGAGCGTTCTCTCCTTTGTTTCAGAAATTGGAGAGTCCCTCAAAAGAGAAGGAGGGATGATTGGGACATATGCAAGCATCATTCGGATAGGGTCGTTTATGAGTTACCTTATTTCGGGATTTATCGTTGCTTTTTGGGGGTTAGGGGCGCTGTTCCTTTTGAATGGACTTTTACAAGTGGTTGGAGTACTTTTTGTAAAGAGACATTATTTTAAAATTTAGTGCAATTCGTATACTCTTCTCTCTTTTGGGACAAAATTATAAATCGTTTCATTTCCCTTTTTTCCGCACCCCAAGAAATCCTGTTTGTACTTCAGGGAAACGACGCCGCGAAGATCGCTCTTGTGTTCAATATTCTCTCCTTTCATCCATGCTTCCATCTCGCTTTTTGAAAGCTCAACAACATTTTTTTTCGGCTGCAGGAAGTGGGTTGCATCAATACTTAGCCGTATTACCTCCCTTTCTTCCTTTGCGATGTATAATCCAAAATGCGTTGCCCGCAGCTTTTTTGCATCAACCTCTGCGATTTTTTTGCTGATCATAAAAATCTTGCCCTCCGCATTTTGTGCATATCCGAAGTTCTTATTCAGCTCAACCCCAAAAACCTCTTTGAGCTTTTCAGAAATTTTTTTGGTATCTCTACTATTAAGAAAAACAAGGCCCTTTCCCATTAAAACTCGCTCGTTTCTTCAATCTCCTTCAACAACCCCTTTATTTTCAGTAATTCTACTTCCCCTTTCCTATACTTGTGGAGGACATCCCCCCTGTCATTGTCATATTCCCAGGGTTCAATAAGAATCACATCCCCTTCCCTCACCCACAACGCCCTTTTTAACCTTCCCGGAATCCTGCACAACCGTACTTTTCCATCAAGACATTTGACTCGCAACCGTGAGCCTCCCAATCGCTGGTCAAGGATGCCAAGAACTTCTCTGCCCCTGGGGGTCCGTAGGCGAATAGGCTGCTGGTCAAAAAATCCCTTTTTTTTTTGCATTTAGTTGGAAATCAGTTTATTTCTATATAAATCTAT
>CAZTDJ010000096.1:0-3039 GCA_964612835.1 Candidatus Woesearchaeota archaeon | reverse complement strand
CTGAAAAGAAGAAACATGAAAGAAGAAAGTGAGAGAAAACTGTTTGAGCTCCAGCTCGTCAATCAGCAGACACTTCAGATTCGGGAACAGATCCAAATCCTTGATCAGGAACTTGCGGAATTAAGCGTGGTTGCAGAAGGGCTGGAAGAATTGGGGAAGCAAGATAAGAAGAGAGAAATTCTCATCCCGCTGGGCGCAGGGATTTATGCTCCCGGGACCATGGAAAACACAAAAAAGATTGTTGTTTCTGTGGGGGAAAAGGTGGCTGTTGAAAAAAGCGTTGAAGAGTCTCGGCAGATGGCGGAAGAGCAATACAAGATTATTAAAAAAAATATAGAGCAATTGCTGGAAAATTTGAACACGCTTGTCACGTATGGACAAATGCTCCAGGAAAATCAGTAATTTTTCATTTGGGTTCCACAATCTTTTTAAAGTTCGAAATCTGTTCGGACTCTCATGGGGGAATCTGGGTTTTATTTTCGAAAGGATGTTCTCAAGGCGTTAACAGAATGCGCGAAGGGAAAAGAGGTGGGTGTGCTGTATGGCAAGGGGGCGTTTGGAAAGAGGCCAGATGTCATTCTATTTGAAAAAGAAATTGTTGATTTTGTTCAAAAAGGCGCTGTTTCCTTTCATCTTTCAGAGGAAAGCTGGATGGATCCCCTCTCACTAAAGCCAGACCTGTCTGAACAGGACTACAGAAACCTTCGCATCGGTTGGGACTTAATCATTGATATTGATGGGCCATTCGCCTGCTCGCAAATTGCAGCTTACCTCGTTGTTGATGCCCTAGGGTTCCATGATATTAAAAATCTCTCAGTGAAATTCTCCGGCAATAAAGGGTTTCATATTGGGGTTCCTGCGGAATCATTTCCTGAAGTCGTGAATGGCAAAAAAACAAAAGACCTTTTTCCAGAAGGAGTCCGTGTTATTGCAGGCTATCTTCAGGACCTCATCAGGGACCATCTGAGAAAGATGCTTCTTGAGAAATTCTCTCTGAAGGAATTAAGCGAGCTTTGCGGGAAGAGTATTGGAGAGATGGGAAGCGGAAGAGAAGTTGATCCTTTTAAGATCGTGAGCATTGATACGGTTTTGATTTCAAAGAGACATCTTTTTCGGGCCCCCTATTCCTTGCATGAAAAAACAGGATTGGTGAGCCTCCCTATCCCTTCTGAACAAATACTTTCTTTTGAAAAAAAGCAGGCAGAGCCGGAAAATATCAAGCTTCTCCTTCCCTTTCTTGATCGAAAAAAGTCTGTCTCTGGAGAGGCAACCTCGTTGATTATCCAGGCTTTTGACTGGAGCTCAAAAAGCAGGAAGAAAGAGGAAAGGAGAGAGCCGGGGAAAAAATTTGAATCTGTGGGTGAGGCCCTGACCAATGAAGAGCTTTTTCCTCCCTGCATGAGGATCGGCCTCCAAGGACTTGAGGACGGCAAGAAGCGTTTTCTTTTTGCGCTGCTGAATTTTCTCAAGCATGTGGGATGGACTGATGAGATGATCGCGGAAAAAGTCAAGGAATGGAATGAAAAAAATCCTGAAAAATTGCGGGAGACATATTACCTTCCCCAATTGAGCTGGCACAAGAAAAGGCAAGAAAAGATTCTTCCGCCCAACTGTTCCAATGCGGGGTATTACAAAGATATGGGCATCTGCAAACCAGACAGCTTTTGCAGCAAAATCAGGAACCCTGTGAACTACAGCTTGCTTCGGCTTCGGGCATTGCGGGAGAATCAAAAACCTAAAAAATCAAGAAGCAAAAAGTAACTTTTTCCAGTGTACGCTTGGGAATATGCTCGTGTTTTTTCAATCAGTTTGTGTCGGTCAATTGTTAGCGTAGAAGACGGCGAGGCAAGGAACTGGCAGAATTGCGTTACATTCGAAGGCCTCTTTGTTTTTCTGCACCTCTCAAAATCAATAAGGACTGCCTTTCCTTTCCGTATGATAACATTTTTGAATGGCCTCTGCATCTCTTTTTTTTCAATATTCAGGAGATCCATCGTTCGGCAGGCATGAAGAATCTGCTTAAAAAGATTCTTTATTTTTTTCTTGTTTGTTTCTTTTTTGAGATAATCAACCAGAGGGGTACCTTTGATAAATCGGTAGATAAGCATCTCGCTATCGTGCCAAATTAGCTTAGGTCCAAGACCGCGGGTATTTAACACCCTCAGCCACTTTCCTTCATTTTCGATGCGATTGGTTGCCCTGCTTTCAGGATTCTTTATTTTGATAGCAACTTTCATTTTTCCAGAGAGGGCAGTAAAAACAAGCGAGCGTTTTCCCTTTGTGTAAAAAGAGATATTCTTGAGGATCATCACACCAGATTGCCATTTTCTGATTAAAAATCTTTCTAAAAAAAATTTATAAGGAACTAAAAAAGAAGAGAAAGCATGAAACCCTGGGAATATATGGAGCATACGGCAGACGCTGAATTCAAAGCATTTGGAAGAACATTGGAAGAAGCGTTTGGTAATGCCGCATTAGCGATGTTTAATATTCTCCTCGACATCAAAATAGTCAAGCCAAAAATAGAAAAAGAGATTAAGAAAAAAGCGCCGCGGCTAGACACCCTGCTGTATGAATTTCTGAACGAGCTCTTATTTTTCCTTGACACAGAAGGCCTCATTACCTGCAAAGTGGAAAACCTGGCCATCACAAAAAATCGAGGGTATGAACTTTCTGCGATTATCAAAGGAGATATTGCGGAAAATTATGAGATTCATGGGGACATCAAGTCAGCAACCTATAATGATATGGAGATTAAAGAAGAAAAAGGTGGATGGGTTGTAAGAGTTGTGGTTGATGTTTAGGTAACTTTTTGGCTCCTTGGTTACTGCAAAGAAACAAAAAAGCTTAAATATTCCACACAGACTATAAAACCTACCATGGAATATGTCCAAGTAAAAGAAAACAAGCTTTTTACACCGATTATAAGATACAGAAGGAAGAACTTAGAATGCACAGCGATTGGAGCCATTCATGTCGCAAACTTGGAATCTTATGGGAGATTACAAACTGAACTCAATAAGTTTTCAGAAGGACTCT
>CAZTDJ010000095.1:0-3066 GCA_964612835.1 Candidatus Woesearchaeota archaeon | reverse complement strand
GTCAGCTTAACATCAAAAAAGGGAAATTAACATGAAAGCCGCGCTCTATGATCTCGAAGGATCAAAAGTCAGGGAAATTGAATTGCCTGGGCAGTTTAGTGAAGAATATAGGAAAGATATCATTCGATCCGCAGTTCTTTCTCTCTTATCAAAAAAAAGGCAATCCTACGGGGCATATGCTGGTGCAGGAAAAAATGCCGCCGCAATCCTCTCCAAAAGGAGAAGGAAATATAAATCAACCTATGGAAGGGGGCAGGCAAGAACTCCTCGAAAGGTTATGCTCAGGAGGGGGATGAATTTCTATTATATGGGTGCATTTTCCCCAAATACCGTTGGAGGGAGAAGATCTCATCCTCCAAAATCAGGAAAAATCTTTGAGAGAAAAATAAACAACAAAGAAAGGCTGCTGGCTATCCGATCCGCTATCGCCGCAACCTCAATCAAAAATCTTGTGGAGAAAAGGGGGCATCTGTGCAAAGAAGTTCCCATGATTGTGGATGTTGCGGTTGAGGATCTCAAAAAAACAAAAGAGGTCATTGAATTGATGAGAAAGCTCGGCCTCCACCAAGAACTTGAAAGGGTTTCAGAAAAAAAAGTCAGGGCGGGAAAAGGGAAATTACGGGGACGAAAATACAAAACAAAAAAAGGCCCCCTTTTTGTAGTATCAAAAAAATGCAGCCTTATGGATTCCGCAAAAAATATTTGCGGGGTTGATATCTCTGATGTTCATTTCTTAAATGCGGAAGTATTGGCACCCGGAGCAGTTCCCGGCAGGCTTACCCTCTGGTCAGAAAAAGCCATTGAAGCGCTGAAGAAAGAAAATCTTTTCTCAGGAGTGAAAATACATCAAGGGGAGAACAAGCAATGATAAAAGACCCTTACAAGATCTTGCAGTACCCCATCCAAACTGAAAAAGTCGTTCGTCTGATTAATCTTGAAAACCAAATGGTTTTTATTGTCGAAAAAAAGGCAAACAAACAGCAGATCAAAGATGCAGTTGAGGCGCTCTTTAAGGCAAAGGTAGAGCGGGTGAGGACAGCCTTCACTTCAAAAGGAAAAAAGAAGGCGTATGTGAGCTTCTCAAAAGAAACACCTGCTGCAGATGTTGCCACGCGGATGGGGATGATGTAACATGGGAAAAAGAATTATCCAGCAAAGAAGAGGAAGAGGAACTCCAACTTATATTGCTCATAGTTACCATTACAAAGGAAGCCTTTCCTTGCGGCCGCTTGATAACCTAGAAAAAAACGGAAAAGTGAAAGGCACCATAAAAGAATTCCTGCATTGCCCGGGGCACTCTGCGCCGTTGGCATCCATTTCTTATGAAAGTGGGGATCAGGCGCTCATCAGCGCTCCTGTAGGAGTCAAACTAAATGACTCTCTTGAATCTGGAAAAGATGCAGGAGTTTCCATCGGCAATGCGCTTCCCTTAAAAAACATCCCTGAAGGAACTCTTGTATACAATATTGAAGCAATGCCAGGAGACGGTGGAAAATTTGTCAGGTGCGCTGGTTCATTCGCGCGAATTGTTTCAAACATAAATAATCAAGAAATCGTCGTGGTGCTGCCTTCAAAAAAGGAAAAAGTATTTAACGGGGAATGCAGGGCAATAATTGGAATGATCGCAGGTGGCGGAGCAAAAGACCGCCCCATCATGAAAGCAGGAAAACGCCACTTCATGATGCGGGCAAGAGGAAAGCTCTACCCCCAAACATCAGGGGTTGCAATGAATGCGGTAGACCACCCCTTTGGCTCTGGAAGAGGGAGACATGTGGGGAAATCAAAAATTCCTCCGCGATTTGCCCCTCCAGGAAGAAATGTAGGGCTCCTGCGGGCTAGAAGGACAGGAAGGAAATAACAATGGCAAAAGAATTCCTTTACAAAGGAAAAACACTTGAAGATCTGAAGAAGATGGATTTGAAAGAGCTGGGAAATTTTCTCCCTGCGCGGGAAAGAAGGGTCATCAAAAGGGGATTGACCGAACCGCAAAAAATCTTCCTGCAGGAATTCCAAAACTCCAAGATGGGAAAAAGAAAAAAACCGCTCAGGACCCACTGCAGAAACCTCATGATCCTGCCTCTCTTGGTAGGTTCGCAGGTTCATATCTACAATGGAAAAGAATTTGTTGCAGTCATGATTGAACCAGAGATGATTGGGCATCGGTTGGGGGAATTTGCCCTGACAAGAAAAAAAGTTAACCATAATGCTCCCGGTATTGGGGCTACAAAATCAACCTCGTCCCTCTCAGTGAAATAAACATGGAACTTGAAAAACACCAGGCAATTGCAAATGGAAGAAACCTAGATGTTTCTACAAAGGAATCTATCGAGCTGTGCAATTTCATTAAGCGCAAGCAGGTTGCAAAGGCAAAATCCTTGTTGGAAGCAGTCACCCGCCTTAAAGTACCTGTTCCATATCAAAGATTCAAGAGGGATATTCCCCATCAGAAGGGAATTGGAAGCGGCAGATATCCGGAAAAAGCAGCGAACGCATTTTTGAGATTGCTTACCCTCGCAGAATTCAATGCAAAAGAAAAAGGCCTTGATGTTCAAAAACTCTTCGTCCGCTACGCCATTGCGAATAAAGGGCCAAAATCGTATCATGCGGGCAGGATGAGGGGCTTGCGGAAAAAACGGACCCACCTTTCCATCGTTTTAGAAGAGAAACAAGCGAAAGAGGTAAAAAAAGCAACATCATGATTGAGCGCCAATTCATGTCCCGGAAAATGAAAGAATTTGAGGTGCAACAGAAGCTCGTCACGCAGCTTAGCAAAGCAGGATACAACCAGATTACCATCAAAAAAACCCCCCTTGGAGAAAAAATCAGCGTCTTAACCACGAGGCCAGGAGTCATTGTTGGGAAGAAAGGGGAGAATATCGCGAGAATCACAGAAATGCTGAAAAAAGATTTTCAGATGGAGAATCCCCAAATCGAAGTCAACGAAATTGAAAATCCAAACCTTGACCCTGCCGCAATTGCAGAAAAAATAAAGAATGTCCTGGAAAACAGGGGTTCAAAGCGGTTCAAGGCTGTTGGCCACAGCGCACTCCAAGAAATGATGTCTGC
>CAZTDJ010000094.1:0-3114 GCA_964612835.1 Candidatus Woesearchaeota archaeon | reverse complement strand
TCCTCTTTCAAAATTTTTTCTAAATCCTCTTTTATTTTAACCACCCCTATTCACCTTCCTTTTTATTTCTTATTTAAAAATATTTCCATAGATGGATTAGGATATTCCAAACAGTATTGTTCGAAATGCGATTTTGAAGTATATTCTCAAAGCATACAAGATGTTGTATGTTTTTAATCTAAAAGGTAGCATATATAGATGTATAAACCTTCTTATATATAAATGCTTCGTTTATGAGATTACGGTTCCAACAAAAGATTTTTTCTCAAGAACCCTTTTAAGATTTTCTAAACCCCCCAGAATAATAACCCGCATGCCTGCTTGAAAAGTGAGTTGCGCGGCTTTTCTATCAAGAACAAAGTGCTGCCCTGGCATTTCTTTAATCTTTCTTACTTGCACATTAAAATCTTCATGGGAAATCTTTCGAATAAGTTTGGCATGCGGGTATTTCTTTGGATTTTTATCAAAAAGCCCAGAAACATTTGTTATATTGATGAAAAGCTTGGAACCTAATTGTCTTCCAATTTCTGCAGCAGTGCCATCAGATGTCGTTCCTGGCCAAAGTCCCCCAAAAATCACGATATGACTCCGTTTAGATCGCTGGATGACCTCTTGTATGGAGAGGGGAATTTTATCTGGTAATCTAAAGTAAAAAGTCAGCAGTTGGGCATTAAGCTGCGTGCATAAAATCCCTATTTCGTCCTGCTGTTGTTTGTTGCATTTCTGCTTTCGTAATGCGGCGATATACACCCTCGCAATATTGCCTCCGCCCGTGCAAATGGCAAACTTGTATTGCTGTTGAAAGGAATCAATAACTTTTTTGAAAGATTTTAAAAAGGAATAATCAATTTTTTCATCAGGGCAAATTAATGAGCCACCAACAGAAATTGTCACCCATTCCATTAAAATATAAATAAAAATAATAGTCTATTTAATTCTTTCTGATTTAATCCTTCTCTTTAGAGATAGGAAGGCCCAATCACTTAAGGGGCAAACGTTCTGATTGCCAATACTCTCTGAGTGATTTAATCTTATTTCCAAAAATTTCAAATATTGCTACTTCTTGAATGTGTATTCTTGCATTTTCTATGTTGCTATCAAAGGAAGCATCCCACTCAGCAATGATTGTATTTCCACAGATATAGTGGTTTAATAGTTTAAATTTTATTTTTGATTGTTCTTCACATACCTTTGTTTTCCAATATTTTTCTAACTGCTTGTGCCCCCTCATTGGTTTTTTTAAAATTCTTTCGTGATAGATTCCATTTTTTGTAAAAATACCAAGAATTTTAGCTATATCTTGTTCAACCCATGCTTCTCCATAAGTTTTCAGAATTTTTCCAGCAAGTTTTTTATTTACCATAAATGCAAGATTAATCCACTGTAAAAAGACGGGAATCATGCTTTACATTAAATATGCCCAATCGCGCTCCTGCGTCAAGCCATCCATGCGCATAATTCAAAGCGGCAAATGCGTTCACATAGTCTCCCTTCTTGAAAAAGTAATGGGCGTCTTTATAATACCTCTCTGACATATCTAAAAAATCTTCAGCAATTGTCCTTAGGTGGGTTCTTGGAGGGCAGGCGTGCTTTGCCTTCCTCAATGCTTTTTTCGTGACATCAAAATAATGCGCAAGCTTTGCTTCTGAAATCTCTTTCATCATAGTAAGAGGATAAGAGAATGTTTAAATATTTTGTTAACCTTCAATAATTATGCCTCGCATTGAAGTCTATCAAACCCTTGATGAAAAGATGGGGGGATTGATAAAGGAATGCATGCAAGACTTACCAAAAAAACCACAGAGTCTTACTGAGCAGTATCTCCTGGATCTTCCTGCCCATTTCTCAAATGTAGAAAAAATAAAAAAATTAAGGGATTCTCTTGCTTTGAGTATTCCACCAAAAGATATTGCAAGCCAGATTGAAATAGGGGACAGCATTCTTTTTATGAGTGGTTTTTTTCCAGAACATCTTACAAAAAAAGGAGACGCTCACGCAAAATATTTTACTGCGGTGGGAAAAAAAGCATATGGAGGCGCAGCATCCCTGCTCCACCAAGAGATAAAAAGCGTCTGCGAAATGTACCATGAACTTTCAGATCAATTTGAGAGCTATGCCTGTCTTTTTCATGAGGTAAGATATAAAATCCAGGAAAAATGGAATGAAAAAGAACTTGTAAACCTATGGGGGGAGTATCTCAAAACAAAAGACAAGCATGCAAAAAACATTCTATTAAAAAATGGGATGATCCCTACTACTTGAAGAATCCTGAAATCTGCCCATGGACTTCCTCGATTGATTGTTCCCCATCGATATCGATCACCTTACTCGTGTAGTAATCCAGGAGAGGTTTTGTTTGTTTATTGTACACTTCAAACCTTTTTTCAACAATCTCCGGCTCATCATCCTCCCTTCGCAAAAGTTCTTTTCCGCAGGCATCGCAACGCTCATCATTTTTGGGTGGCTTGATCCTCATATTGAACCATGCCCCACAACTGCAAATCCTTCGCGCGGCCATTCTTTGAACAAGCTCCTCTTTTCCCACCCTGATATTAAAAATATAATCCATCTTCGCGATTTTGTCTAATGCCCGCGCCTGGAGAATCGTCCTCGGGAATCCATCAAGAATAAATCCACTTTTGCAGTCTCCTTTCTGCAGCCTTTCCTTCATAATCCCAATGGTTATCTCGTCAGGAACCAAATGCCCTTTCTCCCAGTATTTTTCCTTTGCCTTAATCCCTAATTTTGTCCCATTGCGCGCGGCTTCTCTAAATATTTCCCCGGGAGAGATGATGGGGATTTTAAGTTTTTTTAATAAGAGCTCTGCTTGTGTCCCTTTCCCCACGCCAGGAGATCCGAATAAGATAATTTTCACCATGCGCAATTCCTACCAAGATAACATTTAGTTTCTCTCTTTAAAAAAATTTCCTTGATAAACATGAAGAAAATTTATGTATTTTTATACCTTGTTGTTTACTGGGCTGTAAAGTAAACGTCGGATAAAGTGGAAGATTCTTGAGGAAATGGCGCAAAAACGAAGTGTTTTTCATATTTCCTGTCGACAATGAAGCCGAAACCCCTTATCAGAAAAGAATGAATATCTGCCTGAAGCAT
>CAZTDJ010000093.1:1556-3133 GCA_964612835.1 Candidatus Woesearchaeota archaeon | reverse complement strand
CTGTACCCATCAGTTCAATCATCCCTGCTTGGAAAAAAATTGCAATACCATTCTCATAAAAATTAGAATCGATATAATACAAAAGGGATGAAAGTCCAAGGGAGGTATAGCCCGTAAGAGTAATTTTATTTGCAACGACACATTTTGCATAATCCTTAAAAAAGTTTGATTTATTTTCCATATTCATAGTTCCCTAAATCCAAAACAACCAGGGGGTGATTTATAACCTTGCCCTTTCCGTCCGCGCCTTCTTCAACAACCGCTCTAAAGCTGTAATAGTCCACATTAAAATTTTGACCTTTAAGTTTTGTCATCACCACACCATGAGATTCATTGTTAAAGATTGCCTCCCCGTGGGCTGCCGCAAGATCTCCTCCAAGAAAAAGAAATCCCCCGCTGGGCCCGGCATATTCCGAGCAGTCATCCATGGCGGCATGAAAATGGTATCGCGCAACATTGGGAATTTTTCTTGCTTTGAATGGCATGATATACGCATCTTTGTATTTTGGATCTTTCTTTTTTGCCAGCGTGCTTTCGATGTTCCGTAGCGTAAGAGAAGTATCCTCAAAGAGAATTAATCCCCCATGTTCTGAATAGGGGTCTCGCAAAGCTTTTTCTATGAGCTCACCGATATCATCTATAAATCCCTGTTTTTCAAGAGATTTCATCAGGATCCATGTCCGCAAAAGCTGCGAGGGATGCAACGCTTGCACATTCTCGGGTTTTTCAGAATACGGATACAGGGAGAAAATGCCATGAGATATTCTGTACGTGTGCGGGATACCTGCAAGTTTTGAGTATAAGTTTTCTTTTATCTTTTTTTCTCCCCCCTCTTGTACCAAACCGCAGATCTCTTCATTTCTGCTTGCATGTTTGATAACATAATTATTGCTAAAATACTTGGTTGCAAAGGGGTCGAACGTAAAGCCGCAATTTTCCCCAACAAAATTCTCCAGCAGTTTTTTGTTTTTAGAGATTTTTCTCCTTTTTTGTATGTTATCTTGAAGCGTTTCAACAAGAGGAATCATTATTCTTCCCCCCTGTTTAATAAGTAAACTGCATTGGGATCTATCCCTTCTGAGAACAGGTGGTGTCTTTGCCTGGGAAGTTGAAGGAAAACGTTGGTGTAATTGGTAAACCAGTCATTTTTAGCAGCCGAGATAAATGATTCTTCAAGGGAAATCTTTCCGTTCTTGTCTCTATCAGTTCCTGTTTTGTTTGAAAAGAGTGTGGCAACAAGTCCATCAGACCAGGGAAATGCAGCAGTAATATGGTCACGTGAACCTGAAGAAATTACAATTCTGCCTTTTCCTTTAAGTGTTTCAGCAACATTCCCGGAATAACAACTGTCAAAAGCAAGAATCTTGTACTTTGCAGGGATAGTGTTGAGATAATGACCAATTTCTGTAGCTATTATTCCATTTTTAAAATCCAATGCAATTGTTCCTTCACCATCCCCTTTACCGCCGTGCCCCGAATATGCAAAAATAAAACAGTCTTTATCCGTCACGTCATTTGAAATTTCTTTGAGTTTATCTTCAAGCTTTAATTTCATTTCTGTTGCATCTTCGCAATCT
>CAZTDJ010000093.1:0-1456 GCA_964612835.1 Candidatus Woesearchaeota archaeon | reverse complement strand
TTCTTTGAGTTTATCTTCAAGCTTTAATTTCATTTCTGTTGCATCTTCGCAATCTTCATATGAGATCAAAGTAGAATCCATGCTCTTATCCTTCTCTAGCTCCCCACAGATTTTCCTTATTTGCCGATTGCGTGCCACGAGGCCAGGATTACCCTGCGGGAAACCTGTTACAATAAGAGCGTATGTTTTTTCTGGATAATATTCCCCCATAATTGTCTCTTTTTTGTTTATCTTAAAGCGAGAGGGCTTATAATCAATTGCAGGATCTACAAGGTTGAAAAGTACCCCATTTATTAAATACGCTATGGAGATGGGGACCCACCTGTAATTTTTAACAATTTTTTTTAGCGCCATAACTAACTCCTTTTTGTTATAGTGATATAATGGCCAGTCATTCTATATAAATCTTTCTCTTTTTGTTACTTTAAAGTAGAAATGGTATTTTGTTTTCTTTAAAATTTATTTAAGCTTTCCGAAAGTTTTATAAAATGCAAAAGTCTAATTTATAAAGTTTTTGTTTTGTTAAAATATATATTGGAGAACAACAATGCACATCAAGAAATGCCCTGAATGCGGGAGTTCTAACTTAAACACTCATGCTGAGAAAGGGGAGGTTATCTGTAAAAACTGCGGTCTTGTCATTGAAGAAGGGATGGTTGACTTTGGCCAGGAGTGGAGGGAATTTGACACAGATCAGTCTGCGAAGAGAAGAAGGACAGGAGCCCCCCAAACCTATACAAAATACGATAAGGGCATGGGCACAGATGTGGGAAAAAAAGAAGATATTTACCAGCTTGCAGATAAAAACAGGAATAAGTTCTTTAGACTAAGAAAATGGCAGTATAGGATTTCTACCGCGATTGAAAGGAATCTTAAGCTTGCGTTGGCAGAGCTCAGGAGGGTTTCTTCTTTTCTCAAGCTTCCCAAAAGCGTTGAAGAGGAGGCTGCGCGGATATACACCCTGGCTGTCCAAAGAGGTCTTGTACGGGGAAGGTCAATGGAGGCTGTTGTCGCGGGAGCGTTGTATGCTTCATGCAGAAGGCATGAGGTTCCCAGAACATTGGATGAACTTTCAGAATCCTCTGGAATTGACAAGAAAGAGATTGGAAGAACCTACCGATTCGCGACACGAGAGCTAGGAATACGAATTCTTCCCAGCAATCCTATTGATTACCTGCCGAGGTTTGCGTCCGCGCTCTCGCTTAAACCAGATACCCAGTCAAAGGCCGTGGAAATATTGAAAAAGGCGCAGAAGGCAGAACTTACCTCTGGAAGAGGTCCCACAGGGATTGCGGCAGCGGCATTATACGTGGCAGCACTAATGAACAAAGAAAAAAAGACCCAGAGAGAGGTTGCTGATGTTGCAGGAGTGACTGAGGTAACTATCAGGAACAGGTACAAAGAGCTTATCAAGAAGCTCGATTTGAAAGAAGAACCAAAAAAGAAAAAATGATTA
>CAZTDJ010000092.1:0-3146 GCA_964612835.1 Candidatus Woesearchaeota archaeon | reverse complement strand
AAAAAAGGGGCAGACATCTTTAAGAGTATTTCGTTAACCTGTGTTCCTATTCATATCTCAACGCATCAATGGGCTTGAGTTTAGATGCCCGATATGCGGGGATAATTCCCGAGGCAATCCCCAAGGTTATAGAAAATACAACCACAAAAATAAGGAGAGAAATTGAGATGGATGTTGTAAGCGTTTGTCCTCCTGATAAGAACATTGCCGCAAGTTTGGGAAGAACAACCGCGACGCTGACCCCTCCAATCGCCCCTAAAATCCCTCCGACCAAACCAATGAGCCCCGCATTGAGCAAAAAGATAACAAGGATGTCAAAATTTTTTGCGCCCACCGCCTTCATGACCCCGATCTCCCGCGTTTTCTCAAGGACCGAGGTGAACATCGTGTTGGCTATTCCCACAGCGCCCACAATCAAAGAAACCGCCGCGATCACCCCAAGAAAAAAAGTGAATCCTTTCAGGACTGTAGAAACTCTCTCTTGGACTGTTTTCATGGAAAGGACAGTAAAATCCTGCGTGTCCTCATTGACTTTTCTCACGACCATCAGTTTTTTGGTGAGGGTATTTTCCACTTTTGTGATTTCATTCTCGTCCTTTACCTTGACTAAAATCGCATCATAGGTATTGCTCTGTTTTTTCAGGATATCCTCTGCAAAACCCATAGGCATGAATACTTTTCGGTCATCAAACCCAAACCCTCCGCTTTTCTGCAATACCCCCACAATAATGAAGGATTTATTCGCTATTCTCAATTGCCTGTTCACCCCAATTTCATCCCCGAACACGTCATGAGCGACTGCGTTCCCAATGACAATCGCGTTTGAATCTCCCGATGTAAGAAATCTCCCTTTGTCAATGCTCGCGGTCGTGACAAATTTCCATGCCTTTGGGTCGACGCCCTCAATGCTTAAACTTGCAGTTTTTCCCAAGTAGTATACTGCTTCGCTTCCAGTGATTAATGGATTGATGAAAGATATTCCCGAAATAAGCTTGATCGCCTGCAACTCCTTGTGTGTCAGGGGTTTCACCTGGGAGAGAATATTCAATTCTCCCGGCCTTTGCCTGCAATGGGGCCCGGGGCATTCATTCGCCCTGTCAAATCCCGCGCTGATGGTGATGATGTCCGACCCAAACGTCCCCAGCTGCTTCTGCACATCCTTCTCAAAGCCGCTGCCGATGGAAACAATAGAGACAATAGAAGCAACCCCGATCACAATTCCCAGAATTGTCAACCAGCTTCTCAACTTACTGTGAAGAATAATATGGAGTGCAATCTTAAACGATTTTTCCAGCTTCATTCTTATACTTCATTCTTTCTCTTCTTTTTTTGATAGTAGAAAAAAACGCTGGCTGCGACGACAACAAGAATAAAGAAAACTGCGAAGAGTATCCATGCACTTCCTTTTCCTTCCTGCTCTTCCTCGCCTATCGCGGCGTTCTTGAGTTCCTCAAATCCCCTCTCTATTTTTGGGGTTAAAAAAACAGGGATTTCCTTTTGCACGGTTCTCCTATTTCCCGTCGTGTCTGTATAGTCAATTTCCAAATTGAGCTTTGGCTGGCTGTTGATTTCAAACACGGGCTTTGGAGCAACAAATAGATTTAACAAGGTATAATCCCCTGCGTTCAGATTTCCAATAATCGTTGAGGAGGGGCCGAGCAAGTCAAAATCTTGCTGGTTGTCCAGTCGTACCGTAATGGAATTTGCCACATTTTTTCCGATGTTGGAGATAGCGAGGGAAACTCCTTCCTTCGTAACCTCATGCAATGCGACATCAAATGCGGACGTCACATCGTCAACCCGAACAGTAAAATAATAGGGGTAATAAATTTTCTCGCTGATGTGCGCCCTGAACTCAATTTCATAATCTCCAGGCAAAGCGTTTTTGTCAACCCTGATTTTATAATGTAACGTTACCTTTTCTCCAGGGTCAATGCCTGCAAATTCTTTAGAGTTTGTGGGATCAAGAGAAAAGGGATAAGAAAGAATGAATTCAAATTGCGGCTTGGAAACGCTGCCCCCCACATTATCAATCTTCAAATAAAGGTCAAGGTATTCCCCTGGGTTCGCAGGGAATGGGTCTTGCCTGACTTCCTGAATTTTGAGGTTAGAAGCTCCCTGCCCGTATATGGTCGTTTCTTCTTTGCTTTGGGTGGTAACCTTGACCGGCTCGCCAGTGTCGCTGAATGCAATCGCAGACATTAAAATAAGAAAAATGAAGAAGGGGATAAATCGTTTCATGTTAATTCATATACTCCTTGGCAATGCGCCCGTCTTCAAGTTCAATAACCCGGTCAGCATATTTCACCAGCAGAGGATCATGCGTAACAATTACCACGCTCTTTTTTTCCTTGACGTTTAATTCTTTCAAAAGAGCCATGACCTGCTTGCCTGTTTTTGTGTCTAAGTTTCCCGTAGGCTCGTCCGCCAGGATAATCTCTGGATCATTAATTAATGCCCTCGCAATAGCGACGCGCTGCATCTGACCCCCACTTAACTCATTCGGCTTGTGGTTCATGCGTTCCACCATATCAACAAATGCAAGCAGTTTTTTTCCTCGAACAAGAAGCTCATGAGTATCCTCATTTTGAAACTCTCCAGGAAGGATGACATTTTCCAATGCAGTAAACGTGGGAATGAGATTAAACTGCTGAAAGATGAAGCCGATCTTTTTTCCGCGAATGTTCGCAAGCTGGGATTCATTCAGCGTTGAAATCTCCCGCAAATCAAGGAATATTTTTCCCTTGGTGGGGGGTATCCAAGCATCCTATCAAATGCATAACTGTAGACTTTCCTGAACCCGATTTTCCCGTTATTGCCAAGAACTCCCCTTTTCGCAATGTTAAGGAGATATTGGACACCGCATGCACCTTCACTTTTCCCAGCGCATACGTCTTCCAGAGCTCCTGAAGCCGGACGATTTCTTTCCCCATCTTTACAAGGGATTTTTATTCATAAATAAATCTTGTGTTTGGTAAGGGGGTTTTCTTTTAAAGAAAAAGGGGGAATGCCAATTGCCCTAGGCAAAATTTTAGTGTGCCGTGGTACAACAGAGCGAAACTATATAAGCGCCGTTGTACTCTCTGAGACGAAGCCGAAGACTAAGATTTTAAGAAGCAAAATCAGAGGAGTTGTCCGATTGCACG
>CAZTDJ010000091.1:0-3149 GCA_964612835.1 Candidatus Woesearchaeota archaeon | reverse complement strand
TTTTCACCAAGAATTTTTTGATGGTACTGGCTATCCCTATGGGCTTCAGCGAGAGGAAATTCCCCTCGGAGTAAGAATTGCAAAAGTTGCCGACACCTGGGATGCGTTGGTGAGCAAGAGGAGTTACAAAGACCCTATTCCCATAGAAAAAGCAAAAAGAATGTTGCGTGACAATAAGGGAAAATCTCTTGATCCAAAAATTGTTGATGTATTCCTAAAAAAAGTTTTTAAAAAATAAGGAACGTCGCAAGATCAGAACTTGGCTACTCTTCTCAGTTCATCATACACTGGAGGAAGTTTGGTAACTTTATCCCCACCACTAAAATGTCCTTTCTTGTGGACAAGAATAATCTTCGCATTTAATCTTTTTTTGAAAACTCTAGCATCAGTTTGTGGCACATAGGGATCATTATCTGAAAAAATAGCAATGTTCGTGTTTGTGTGAACAAGAATTTTTTTCCACTGCAGGGGAGTTTTTAACCAGGGTTTTGCAATTTTCTTTTCTTCTTCTGTTTCTAAATTTTTGAGGTGCACCCATGGAGCAATGAGGATTACTCCACCAATGTGGACATGTTTTGGCAATAACGCAAGATATCTCAAAATCGTTTGACAACCAATAGAATGGCCTACCAAGAAGGTTTCTTCTGTTGGTGTTCCAACCCGTTTTTTTAAAAAAGAGACCCATTGAGAAATTTTAGGCTGTGAAGAATTTGGCATTTTTAGAACCTGAATGTTTAAATGCTTCTTTGTTAATTCTTTCTTTAACCAGGGGTACCATCCCTCTTGAGGGGATCCATCCCATCCGTGAACAATAAAACACCGCAAAGTCATTCCAAAAATTCCTTGTTTTTTATCTTGCCGGGCAAATAGGTTTCACTTATAAAACTAATGCCCCTGGCGCTTAAAGCCTGTATTTCCACTTTTCCATTCAACTCCTTCATCATCTTAAATTGCTTCTGCCAGGATTTATTATCTTTAAACCAGTCGTATTCGGAAACTTGCTTGATGCGTGACGTATCTTGGTCTGTTAATTTGATAATGTGCTTCTTGAGATCATACTTCACCACATCATCGCCAGTGATGCCGATATATTTCACGTTGGGGATGGTTAATTTTTCTGCGGCATGCGCTAAAGCGATAGAGCCATATTTGACGACAGAATAGATATATGCCCCATAGATATCCCAATCGCAAAGAACATAAATGGGCAATCCTTGCTCCTCTGAAAGCCGTTGGAGCAATCTTCGTATTCCTCTCGTTGTCTGCCCTTGCGAGGTAACCAAAATACAATTGTTTTTCTCCCAAAATCGATCTTCACTCAGCCTTTCGAAGATGGCTGCTTTTTCCATATACAACACATACTTCGCATTGACTTTTTTGAACGTGAGCTCATCGGTAATCGAAGGGATAGAATACCCGCCTCGTCCGAGCCTGGAGCAATCAATGATATCGCCGCTATCTTCGAAGACTACATTCCCGGTCATACTGCCCATCTTGTTCGCAGAAACATGCATTTGCTCCCTGGATAAGCCCGTAATAACCTCTAAATCTTCAGTCGCTTTATCAGAGTCAGCTTGCTCATCAACAAGATTCACATCGGTGTGGGGGATTGTCCTTTTTGCCATATAAAAAATTCCCCTTAAATGCTCATGTTTCCCGCTTTCTAAAAGCTCATTCTTGATAATGCGGGCAATCTCAACGGTCTGCAAAAATTTTTTGGAGTGGGCCACGTTAAAAAAGGTTCTTGAACCTTCCTTGTTCCCGAGCTTGAGAATGCCATTTTTTTTATCATACACAATATTGCTCAAATTTCTTAGCAAAAATTTAATCTCTGGATTTTTCCCCTGCTTCACCTGATTGACGATAAGCTGCCCAAAATTCTCCAAAGTGTTAATTTCCTTTTTCTTTGCCTTCACCATTCGCTTCCTCCAATAAGTGACCGATATTCTTCTTCAAGATGGAAAGTAAATTTTTTTCAATTGAGGCTTTGCTTTCTTTTGTTAAGCCCGCCAAAGCACCCGCTAATTCAGGGATATACTTCTCAAATAAATCCACTTTTTCCCGTTGTTCCTTTGCCCGGACATTTTTTCTAAGATACGAATTTAATTGTCTTCCGCATTCCTGCAGCGCTAATTTGGTTTCATCAATAATCTCAGGGTAACTTGCGACTGCCTCCTTGCTTTCAGACGTGAAGGGAACCCAAACCGAGGCAATGTGGACAAAAAGAGTTAATGGGCCGGACGGCAACGCGCCCGTGCTTTGTGATAATCCATAATTCCTCCAATTTGTTTGGATAATCGCCTTAATAATCGCGCACGCGCTTTGCTGATGAAGGAGAGGGACTCGATTTGCAAACCGCAGCACATTCACCAGCTCCTCTTGCGGCATTTGGCTTCCATACACAATAGCCGCCTCGATTTGGAAGGGCATACCGCGATAGACTGCAGGACTCCGTGTTACCGCAGTATAAAAATCAGCAACCATTTCTTTCTTCAAGCTTTTCACCAATGCTTCCTCCCCAATAGGGACAAGACAATCAGTGGGGGGGGCCATGATCTTTGTCTTTCTAATTGCTTTCAAGAGATTATCCGCCTCTTGCCTCGCGATGCGGGAAGGCCGTGCTTTCACATAGACTCCGGCGCTCTCACAAATTTGCTTCGCAACTTTTGGGCTGACCCTGCAAAAATCATTTGTTAAAAATCCTTGGAGGGTGGAAGCTTTTGTTTCGCTCAGCATTTTAATTAAAACACCGAGTTCGACTCCATAGGGGTGGGGCTTAATCTCTTTTGGATCTTTTGGAAGCTCATTAACAGAACGTTGATATTTAAGAGCTTTATCGCTATCAGGGGCTCTGTAAAAAAATGTCGCGTGGGGATTTGCTAACACGGTTTGTTTGATATATTCGTCAACAGACCGCGAGCCTTTTTGGTAGATTGCCTCAAGCTCAATCTCAACTTTTGTCCCATGATCCTTGTTCCATTCAACCTCTTCCTCCTTGATGATCTCGGGCTCATTGATCTTGGTATTAATCTGCAGTTCAACATAGTGGGCTTTTTTGTGCGGCCCAATCTTTGAAATGATTTTCGTGCTTTTTCCTGTTGTCAATTGGCCATACATCACCGCGCTTGATACGCCTATCCCTTGAATGC
>CAZTDJ010000090.1:0-3155 GCA_964612835.1 Candidatus Woesearchaeota archaeon | reverse complement strand
CATAACTACTCTTTTTTTGAGAAAGAGAGGTTTGAAAATGGAATTGATAAAATCATCAATACAGAAGAGCAGACTGCGTTGGAAATTGAGAGGCTGTTAAGAAATAAACTCGCGATTGAAGTGGAGAATTTCGCGGATGGGCTCGCGCAGTTAGTGGAAATGCGGGTTGATCAAAATTCAAAACTCAAGGATAAGACTATTAAAACGATGGGAATCCCCAAGGGGCTTTTTATTATCGCCGCCATTGAAAAAGCAAATGCCATTAAGATCCCAACCCCCGACACCCCATTTGAACTGGGAGATCGATTCTTCATCATTGGAAAAACAGAAGATATTGATAAAATCAGCGAATTTGCTGGATGGAAAGGGGAGCCTATACGAAATGTCTTTATTATGGGGGGCGGCATTGTCGCGGAGCTTCTTGTCAAAAATCTGGAGAGTTATAAAATTACTATTAAGATTATTGAAAACGACAAGAAAAGGTGCGAGGCCCTTTCAGAAAAACTTCCCGGCTGCCTTATCCTCCACGGGGATGGAACAGACATCCAGCAATTAAAAAAGGAGGGGATTGATGAGATGGATGCATTTGTCGCGCTCACCGGAGATGATGAAGATAATCTGCTTACCTCCCTTCTTGCGAAAAATCTGGGAGTGAAAAAGACCATCGCGAAAATAAAAAGAACGGGCTTGATGCAGCTTACCGAGCTCATCGGAGTTGATGCCGCGGTCAACACGAAACAGATAACCATCAATAACATCCTTGGTTTTTTAAGAAGGGAAGAGGTTATCTCAACATCCCTCATCGAAGGCGGAAAAGGGGAAGTTATTGAAATTGAAGCAAGAGAAGGCGCGAAGATTATTGGAACCCCTATCTCAAAAATGGACTTGAAAGGGGGATTAATCGGAGCGCTCTTGCGAAAAGGCGCGGTCGTCATTCCTTCCGGAGAGACCATCATTGAAACAGGGGACCGAGTGATTCTGTTTGTCCTGGAAAAATATATTGAAAAAATACAAAAATATTTCAAATCCACATGAAAGAGCGGGCAATTTTAAGATTTCTTGGATTGATGTGTCTTTTCCTCGCCTTGGCTCTCTTGTTGCCCTTGTTTTTCGCTTATTATCACAATGAGAATATTTTTCTTTTTCTTTACCCCATCATCATAAGCATTATTTCTGGGACGGTGTTGATTGTATCTGGGAAAAAAGAGGAGATAGGGTTAAAAGAAAGCATGGTTATCGTTGTTTTTGCATGGCTCCTGTTCTCCATTTTAGGATTAATCCCCTTTCATCTGTACGGACTTAATTTTATTGATTCTCTTTTTGAAACTGTTTCTGGATTTTCAACCACGGGAGCATCTGTCATTAATGATGTGGAAATTCTTCCCTTAAGCCTGTTATTGTGGAGGAGTTTCACCCATTGGCTCGGGGGATTGGGGATTATTCTGCTCGTCATCGCGATTCTGCCTTCCATGGGCGGAGGGATGCAGCTCTTTAGAGCAGAATCAACAGGCCCGTTACTTGAAAAAGAAACGCCAAAAGTGAGATATATGGCGTTAATCCTCTTGGGAGTCTACCTTCTTATCAGCCTTCTTGAAATATTTCTCCTCACATTTGCAGGCATGAATTGGTTTGATGCGATGATCCACACCTTTGGAACAGTTGCGACCGGCGGCTTTTCATCAAAAAATGCGAGTATTGGGTCCTATCACAGCCTTTTCATTGAGATTATCATTATCACGTTTATGTTCCTCGCTTCCATCAACTTCTTCCTGATTTTCAAACTCCTGAAGGGAGATCTCAAACATTTTTTCTTTAATAAGGAAATGCAGTTTCATTTTGGGGTAATTCTGGTTGCTTCTTCCCTTATCACCCTTAATCTCAATTTTGAGACACTCATGGGGTTTAAAGAGGCAATAAGAGTATCTGCGTTCAATGTCATGTCTTTAATTTCCACAACAGGCTTCGCAGTTTCTGATTTTAATCAATGGCCTGATTTCTCGAAATTTATCCTCTTCCTCCTCCTCCTTATTGGCGGCTGCGCGGGATCAACAAGCGGTTCAATAAAAAATATCCGATATATGATTGTCTTCAAATACCTCAGAAGAGAATTGAAAAAAATGGTGCATCCGACAATGGTCGAAAAGATTACCATCGGCAAGAGAATTATTGATGAAGAGGTTATCACTAAGGTCTTTATTTTTGTGTTTCTCTATTTCTCCATTCTGGTGTTCCTCTCGCTCATTCTTATCTACGGGGGGGCAGATACTGTTACTTCCCTTTCCGCAGTAGCTGCGACGATAGGTGGCGTCGGCCCTGGATTTAACCTAGTTGGGCCAGCATCAACGTACAGTTTTCTGCCCGTAGTAAGCAAACTCGCTCTTATCGCAGGGATGATTCTTGGAAGGCTTGAAATTTTCAGCGTCCTTCTCCTCTTCATGCCGTCATTCTGGCAGAAATAGCTACAGCCCAATAATGCTGGCGCCCAGAATAATAAAAAGAATTGCAAAAATCTTTTGCTGTGTTATTTTTTCATGAAGAAAAAACCTTGACAGGACAGTTATCCAAATATAAGATGTTGCGGCGAGAGGGTAGATCATAGAAATCTCCCCATTTTTTAACGCGAAGATAAAGATAATGGCGGATATCCCATAAATACATACACCCATGATCAAGGAAAAATTCCTGAAGAGATTTTGATGAGAAAATCCAAACGAGGAAGTTCCTTTTTTGATATAGATCGCTCCAAAAGAGCCGATGAAAGAAGAGAGGAGAGCCAACAATATTGAAGAAAATGTTGTTTCCATGTTAGAACCCGAGTATTGCTACCCCCCCGATAATCAAAAGAGTTCCTATAATCCTGAAAGGAGTCAAAAACTCATGGAAAAGATAGACTGCGCTGATGTTCACCCATACGTAACTTAATGCCAAAAGCGGATAGGTCAGGGAAAGCTCCCCTTTTTTTAACGCGAGAATGAGCAAGAGCGCTCCAATGCCATAAGCGAGCAAAGAAAGGAAAAAGAACGCATTAAAAAATGAAAGGGGGTGAAAAGAGGTGACTGCCGCAGTTTTCTTGAAAAGAATCTGGCCAGTAGAAGTAAAAAGAGTAGAGCTTAATGCAAGGAGGATTGCGGCGTATCGCTCTTTCATGCTTCCTT
>CAZTDJ010000089.1:0-3226 GCA_964612835.1 Candidatus Woesearchaeota archaeon | reverse complement strand
ACGCTTTTAATCAAATCTCTCGTTGGCTCGGTAAAAAGGAAGAGCATGGCAATCGTAAATGACACCAGGGAATTCAGGCCGCGATTTTGGCCGAGGATTTTCGTTTTTTCCAGAATTGCGAAGAGGACTGCAAAAATAAAGAGGAAAGAGAATACAGGGGTAAATGTTTCTATTAACCCGATGTCAAGAATTGTTGCCATTTTCCCGCAAAATTATGGTTCTTCCCCGCCCCTTGGGATTCCCCTACTTGCCGGCGGCGCGCTTCCTCCGCTGCCTTTTCCCCAAAAGACGGAGGCAACGACCAAAATGAAAACACCTAAAACAATAAACCACGAAGCGTTCCGGGAGTCAAGCACGAGGAAATTAAACGGCAACCCCCAGTTCTCAACGCCAACCGCGACAAGCGCCCAGACGACTGCGACGATAGCGACAACTGCCGCAAGGCCTTTTGCCCACGGCGCCCATGATGAGCCAGGATGCATCCCAAAAATTCCCAAAATCAACAGCGCCATTAAAAAGACGATCAGAATTATTGATATTCTTGGAAGGAATGAATTAATCAAATTCAAAACCAAGTTTGTTCTGACTGCAAGGAACGCCAACAGCAACGAAACTACAAGACTGATGGGCTTGTTTGCGTCTCCAAATAAGTTGATGTTCAAAAAAACACCATACGCCAATACAAAAACTAACAAGAACGGAAGAGCGACGTCATAGAACCCGATCTCCTCCCATCCTTGCACAATGCTATAAAAGTCAAATGCCATATTTACCCTCCAGATGGACTTTCTTCCTTACCTTCTTTGACAATAAAAACAACAACGAGGACGATGATTGCGAGCAGGATAAAGACGGAAGACAGCGTGCTATTGCTTCCCGACAGGAAATAGTCGAGAATGGGGTCGAGCCATCCAATTGCATTGAAAAAAATTCCCAGAAGGGAAACAAAAAGCGTTAACGTCAAAAAAACCTTCCAGCCTTTTCTTTCAGCAAAACTAAACTCTTTTTCACTCGTGAAGAAACTTCCAGCGAGGAGCATGAATGAAATGAGAAATACTAGAATCAAAGAAACTTGAGGAAGAGAAACTTTGAGTGATTGGACAATCTCTTTTGTAGAAATCACAAAGAACGCGACCACAAAAGCGACCATTGAATTGATATTTTTTCGTGATGTTTTTGTTTCTCCGGCGCCCTCTGTTCCAAAAATTTTAGTTTTCTCAAGAATCCCAAAAACAACAGTAAAAACAAGCAAGAAAGGCAGAACTATATCAAAGAATCCAAAATCCTGCAAAAAATCAACTGCAGCTCCAAGGGGTGTTTCTGCCATTATTCTTTATTTTATTATTGCGCTTCTTCCTTTGTTTCATAGGATGGAATAGCTTCTTTGGAAATAATAACCACATCTCCGACAGACCGGACAAATTGATGGGGTACAATAACTCCTTTTGCTCCACCAAGAACTTTATCCAAAAATGAAGTTCTTGTCGCTCGAATCTTCCATCCATAGATCTTATTTTGGGCAAGAATTGCTTCTTCAACATCCCCAAAATAATTTCCTTCGTCTGTAAAAACTTTTAGGCTTAACATTTCCTTAACCGATTTTGTCTTTAGCATTATATCTCCTCCTTTTTAGTTTTAATTTCCTTAATTATTTGAGAGTTGTAAGATTTATATGTCTTTTGGTAAAAAGGGTTTAAAAGAGGAAAGAAGTTGGATATGACGTTGGGCGAAGATTTAAAAATTTATAGCCCCTCAAAGAGGAAATGAAGGAATATAAAAACCTCACCCTTATCGGGACATCCCATATAGCCATCCAAAGCGTGAATGAAGTCGAAAAATCTATTTTTACTCTCCTGCCCGACATTATCACCTTAGAGCTCGATCCCTCACGATACAACGCCCTGCTCAGCAAGGGAAAGAGGATTCCTCGCATTTCTGACGTTCTTTCCATGGGATTAAAGGGGTTCCTCTTCAACTTGATTGGCTCATGGGTGGAAAACAGGCTAGGAAAGCTTGTAGGGGTAAAGCCTGGAGCTGAAATGAAAAAAGCCATCAGGACAGCAGAGAAGGTTGGCGCCCAGATTTTTCTTATTGACCAGGATATCAGGATTACGCTCAAGAACATCTCAAAGAGGATAACGTGGAAAGAAAAGCTTTCGTTTCTCAAAGACCTTTTCAGCGGCCTGGTGTTAAGAAAAAAGGCGTACGTTGAGTTCGACCTTGAGAAGGTCCCGAGCGAGAAAGTCATCCGTGAATTGACCCAGCAACTGAAAGAAATGTACCCTTCCCTCTACCTATCCCTTATTCAGGAGAGAAATGAGCATATGGCAAAAAACTTATATAAAATAATAACAACCTATCCCCATAAGAGAATCTTGGCGATTGTGGGCGCTGGCCATGAAAACGAGATTCTGAAGATGATTCAGGAGATGAACAATGATCAAATTTACGCTTCGTGAAATATATCATATTATTATAGGGGTTCTTATCCTGGGATTTGTTTTTGGATTCAATGACGGGCAGCAAACATTTGTTCTCGGGTATTGGCTCCTGAATCTCCTGCTCACCACCATCCTCGCCGCCATTGTTCTCCTCATCCATGTTCTAGGACATAAAATCAGCGCTTCGCAGTACCATATTCTCGCAATTTTCCAACTCTGGAGTTTTAAAAGATACTGGATTACTCGATCTTCAAGCTTTCCCCTTAATTTCAGCATGGGGGTTCGGAGAATCACACTCAACAATTTTTATCTTGGCCCCGTGATTACCCTTCTTGTCACGCTCTTTTCAAAGGGAAATCTTTTTTTCATCCCTCTTGAAGCCTACCTTATCAAAGCGGAAAAATTCAGACGATTTGGGCATGATTTTTTAACGATTACGCACTATGAAAACGCAAGGATCGCATTTTCCGGAATTCTTGCAAATATCCTTGCAAGCGTTATATTGCAAATCTTCAATAGCAATGGCATCTTTGACAAACTCATCTTCATGAACCTTATGTTTGTCATGTACTGCGTGCTTCCCCTACCCCATCTTGACGGCATCAAAATCTTTATTGGATCAAAACCCCTTTTTGTATTTGGTTATACCCTCTCTCTTTTTTCTCTCCTCTTCCTCCAGTCGCTCAATCCTTTCTATTCACTGATGCTTATTCTTCTCACCAGCTTTCTTCTTGTTCTCGTATACCTATACCTCAGGGTGTATCGGCGCTAGAATTTTTTGCGAA
>CAZTDJ010000088.1:0-3254 GCA_964612835.1 Candidatus Woesearchaeota archaeon | reverse complement strand
AGGAAGAAAGGTCTATGTTGTTCTTAGAAAATAACTTAATTCTGTCCCACACTCCTTCAAGAAAAATATAAAAGCAATACTCCCTTTAATGTCAAAGAGGAAAAGAGGCATGCTAGACTACCACCGATATCTTAAGTTTAATGTTTTTAGCTCCGTGTTTCGTGATGACCTCTCAAAGGTGTACGCGAGTGTTCTTTTTCGAGCATCTGCGCTGGGTCTTGCGAGCGTCTTTGTTCCTATCTATCTCCTTTCTTTAGGGTTCCCTGTTGCAAAGGTTCTTTCCTTTGTGATGGTTCTTTTTTTTACATTGGGGATTGTTTCCATTCTTTCTGCTTTTATCTCAAAGCATTTTGGGTTCCGGGTTTCCGCATTTTTTTCAGCTCCCCTCTTGATTGTGTATCTCCTCGGGCTTTACTCTCTTGAATATTTTCAGTGGGGATTTCCAGAGCTCTATCTTCTTGCGTTTATCCAAGGTGTTTCCGCGGCATTCTTCTGGATCCCATTGAATGTGCTTTTTACTGTCCACTCAACTAAAAAGGAAAGGGGAGAACAAGTTGGAAAACTGAATATCTTTCCAGGGATTGCCTCATTAGTTGCCCCTGTTGTCGGGGGTTTTATTGCGGTATCCTTTGGATTTCCCACTCTCTTTTTGATTGCAACCTTTTTCGCGTTCCTCTCCGTCATCCCGCTCTTTTTCGGGAAAGAGGAAATGAAGCCGCGGTTTGAATTCTCTTTCAAAAAGATTTTTCCTAAAAGGAGAATAAAGTTTTTCTTCGCCTTTCTCTTTGGAGGGAAAAAAGACATTGCCGCGGAAACGCTATGGCCTATTTTTGTTTATTTCCTGCTTCGGGACACTGTTTCTATCGGAGTTCTCACGACCCTTGCCGCTCTGGGATCGTTCGGCATCGCGTATTTTATAGGGAGAATGACCAACCATTCAACGCGGTACCTTTTTATGAAGATAGGAAGCATTCTACTGGGTTTAACCTGGTTTATCAGGTCATTTGCCAAAACCAAATGGGAAGTGTTTGGGATTAGCTTTTTGGCAGGTGTCTTCACGATTCTCATCGACATTCCTTTCGCGACGCTCTGGATGGACAAAGCAAACCAGGAAAATCCCATTGAGTTTATCGTCTTCCGGGAATTGGTATTAAACGCGGGAAAGACGCTCATCCTTCTTTTCGCGATCTTTTTTGTTAATTCTCTCTCTACCTTCTTCTCATTCGCAGGATTATCCTCCTTTTTCTTTTTATTTTTTTAGTTAAAACAAACATAAATCTTTTATAGTTCGCCATATGCCTTCTTGTATGCTGTATGCAGTTTTAATCATCCTCGCATTTGTTGTTTTAACATTCTCAACCATCACGGATATTCGAAAGAGGGAAGTTCCTGATTTTGTAAGCTATAGCTTTATTTTGGGGGCAATTTTCTTAAGGCTCCTCTACGCAATCCTTTTCAAAGAGCCCCTTCTCTTTTGGTATGGGATTTTTGGATTCGGGGCCATGTTCCTCTTTGGGTATCTCATGTACATCACGAAACAATGGGGGGGTGGAGACGCAAAGCTTTTGATGGGGCTTGGAGCAGCGTTCGCGACATTCCCCGAATATAATCCTTTTATTTTTTTAATCCTGCTGCTCATCAACATCTTCTTTTTTGGAGCGTTGTATGGCCTCGCATATGGGTGTGTTTTGGCTGTTCGAAAATGGGAGCTCTTTCAGCGGCATTTCCTCATGGGGCTCTTCTCAAAGAAATCAAAAAAGGTTCGCATCATGTATGGTGTTGCTTCTTTGATCACTATCTCGCTTCTTTTTTTTATTGATGACTCTTTTTTGAGGGTTTTCCTCCTCCTTGTCGCCCTCTTTCTTTTTATGTACCCTTTGCTGTTAGTTGCGATGAAATCTGTTGAGCATGTTTCCATGTTGAAAGAGCGCAAACCTGTCGAGCTTACGGAGGGGGACTGGGTCGCACAAGAGGTTATTGTCCATGGAAAACGCATTTGCGGCCCTTCTGATATTGGCCTTACAAAAGAACAAATCAGGGAACTAATAAAAAAACACGTGAAAGGGGTTATTATCAAGGAGGGAATGCCCTTTGTCCCGCCATTTTTCATTGGGTTTGTGTTTACTCTTTTATTTGGCCCCCTTTCCTCTCTTTTCCTCTAGCCATGCGACAACAATCCACAGCATTTATATAATAGATTCTTATTCTCTGCCTCTATGGAAATAAAAAAAAAGATGCTTTCCCCTAGCTCCATTAATCTGTACCGGCAGTGCCCACAAAAGTATTATTATGCATATATCCAAAAACTTCCTGCAAGACCAAATATTCACCTCATACGGGGAGGAATCGTCCACAGCATCCTTGAAGAATTCTTCGACCTGGAGGCAGGGCTTCTGGAAGGGGATTACAAAGACAAGCTTGTGGTATGGATGCTCCATCTTTTTAAAAAGCATTGGAATAATAAGATTGCGCAGATTCAAAATCTTGCGGGATCTGATGCAGAATTCTACGAGCAGGATACAAAAATGATGCTCCTCAACTGGCTTTCTTCTTTCTCGAAGAAAATAGAGGGGGCGGTCGTGAAAGGAGAACATTTCCTTGACGCCTTCAACAAATTCACCCCCCTGCGGGAAGTTGAATATGCCTCAAAAGATCACGAGGTGAAAGGATTCATTGATGCGATAGAAGAACATGATGGGGAAGTGAAGATTATTGATTACAAAACTTCAGATAAGCTTGAAGTCAATGAGGACTACAAACTCCAACTCGCAATTTACGCGTTGTTATACCACGAAAAACATCAGAAGCTTCCCCTGTATGTGGGTATTCATTTTTTGCGGGGGGGAGAAGAGCTTTTCGCGGTGGATGATGAAATGCTGCAGTATGCGAAAAAAGAAGTGAAGAGGGTAAGGGAATTGACTGCTTCTCGCAATATCGAGGATTACCCCAAACATGTTGGTCCATTCTGCAAATGGGGCACGGGGCAGTGTGATTTCTTTGAGGTGTGCATGCCTTTCAAGAAAAATCAAGATTAGTGGAGGCGCGTATTTGCGGCATCGTCTGTTTTTTCTTCTTCAGGGAACCAAGGTTTGATGCCCTTCTCTTTTTTCATGATCTTTCCTTCTTTCCACTCAAGAAGATCGTATGCCCCATTTTTGATGTCATATATCTCGAAGTGATTATCCCCATAATCAGCAATCACAATCTCCCTGTTAGAATAACTTTTTTGAACATCGCCGTATGACGGCTCCAAC
>CAZTDJ010000087.1:0-3328 GCA_964612835.1 Candidatus Woesearchaeota archaeon | reverse complement strand
TTCGCGTCCCATCCCCGCGTCTCCATGACAACGGTTTCCTGGCGCTGCCGTTGTGATCCATACATGATCGCTTTCTCAATCTCCCGAAAGCCCGTCACATTTTTTATTTCCACCCGCATGAAGTTTCTTTCCGCAATAGAGACATTGACATCTGCTTTGATGATGCACTGTTGCGCGTCAAAGATTTCAAGGTATTCAAGGAGGATTCTCAAGGTTTTGATGAATTGCCTTGCTTCCTCCGGGCTG
This sequence comes from Candidatus Woesearchaeota archaeon, assembly GCA_964612835.1. Classification (GTDB taxonomy): domain Archaea; phylum Nanobdellota; class Nanobdellia; order SCGC-AAA011-G17; family JAGVXY01; genus CAZTDJ01. Next base: position 3,082 of record CAZTDJ010000087.1, on the reverse strand, counting down.
GAGAGGACGGGTTCTGTGACAATTTCCACAAGAGGGATCCCTGCCCGGTTGTAGTCTACAAGAACGCTTGTTGCTGTGGCAATGCCCCCGGGATGAATCAAGGAACCAGGATCTTCTTCGATATGGACCCTTGTAATAGCAATTTTTTTCCCATTGATTTCCAGAAATCCTTTTTCACCCAGGGGAACTTCGTATTGGGTGATCTGGTAGTTTTTGGTCATATCAGGATAAAAGTATGTCTTTCGCGAGAAGAAAATTTTTGTATTGATTTTGCAATGAAGCGCCTTTGCGAGTTTTGTGGCTCCCTCCAAGACTTTTTTATTGAGGGAAGGTTTTCCTCCCGGAAGCCCAAGGCAGGTAGGGCAGGTCGCGCTATTAGGTTCTTCTGCGTGGGTCGTGCAGCCACAGAATAATTTTGAATGGGTGAGGAGTTGAACATGCACCTCCATCCCTATTTTTATCTTTTCATTTTCCATGCTTTTCAATGTCCTTCAAAAATCTTTTGAGGGTGTTCACGACGTGCTCTGGCTGGGTGCTGAGAATTTTTGCTGTTTCAGAGAGCATGTCCCCTTCTATCTCCTCAGTTGCGGTAAGCTCCAAATCTTTTTTTTGTGGTATTTGATTCTTGGCGCTCATTTTTTTAACGTTCTTCCAAATGGAAAGGAGTTGTTCTGCGCGTTTGGGCACCTGCCGAGGAGTACAGCGAAGCAATTGCGCCGCTTCTTGAATGACTTCCTGTTCTTTTTCTTCTTCTCTTTCTGCAGCTTCTCCCGCTTTGAATTCAATCCGTACAACAGAATCTGAAATTTTATTTGCTTTGAGAAGTTTGATGGGTTTTGCTTCAAAGGTATTCTTTAGATGTGTTCCCCCGCAGCATTCTACATCCACCTCAGGGATTTCCACAATTCGCAGTTCTTTTCCCGGAACAGCCCCTCCCTGGTAGATATCCATCCCATACTTTTTTTCAGCCTCATCTCGCGGCATAAAAGAGAGCCGGGTCGCAATTTTTTCATCAACAATGAGGTTCGCTTCCTCCTCAATTTTCTTTAGTTCTTCTTCGGTAAGGGATTGGTAGTGAGTAATGTCGATATGGGCTTTGTCCACGTCTTTTTTTGCCCCTGCCTGGTTGACGTGCCTTCCTAAAACGCGACGCGCGGCCGCATTAATGATATGCGTTGCGGTATGGTGTTTTGCTAACTGAAATCTTCTTTCTTCGTCAATGAGGCAGTTTACCGTATCTCTTTCCTTAAAATTAATTTCTTCTAAAACATGCACGATCATCTCTCCTTGCTTGAAGACTTCTTTTACTCTGCAGTTATTAATGATGCCTGTGTCATGAAGCTGCCCTCCTGACGTGGGATAAAAATAGGTCTTGTCTAAAACAACATACGGCTTGACAATCTTCAGAACTTTTGCGCTGAAATGCACAATCTCATAATCTGTAAAATAGAGGGCTTTTGTTGCAGGAACCTGGCCGAAATCAATCTCGATTTCTTTTTTTGTTGCGTGTTCTTGCTTGTTTTTTTCATGAAGCTCAGCAACCTTTGCATAGAAGTTGTCAGGAACGTTAATCTCTATCCTTTCTTTTTTCGCTTCTTCCTTTAGCAATTCAGGGGAAATTCCCTGCGAGTCATACATCTCCAATAACATTCTTTCATCAATCTTTTCTTTGAGTATTTTGGGAATAAGAACGTTTATTTTTTGTTTTGTGTTTTGGTACTTGCTTTTTTCTACATCCATAATCTTTTTGACATTCTCAAGATTCTCAGAAAGTTCTGGGAAAATGGGTTTAAGGTATTCCGCATGCCATGTCACAAGGTCATTAAAGTCAATGCGCCACGAATATTTATCCATAAGCGTCAAAGCCCTGCGGAAAAGCATTCTTAAGTTGTGCCCTCCCCCCACATTGGAAGGCAATGCTCCATCATTGATCGCAACCAACAATGACCTGCTATGTTCTGCTATTGAGAAAAGCGCAGCGAGCGTGTTTATTTTTTCCCTTAATTTTTTTTCATCAATTTCTATTTTTTTCGCGATGTCTTTCCAGACTTTATTGATATCATCAACTTCATCAACATTTAAGTAAGAAGAATAGGGAAGAAATTTTTTCATGAGATCTTTATCTGTTTTTATGCCCGTCGCGGAAAAAAGCTTTTTGCATACCGTTGGAAAAGTTGTCTCATAGCTTGTTGAAGTTCCTTGGGTGAACCATGCGCATCGCTCATGCCCCATCCCCATATCAAGAACTTTGATGTGCAAGTCTTTTGGGCCATTTTCTGTTTGTTCGTACTGCATATATACCTGATTTCCAATTTCGAGCCCCCGCGAGAAGAATTCAACAGACGGGCCAAAATTTCCCGCTCCTGCCCATACATCTTCATGGAAAGTGATTTCATCTTTTTTGATTTTCATCCCTTCATTCAGCCAGGCGTAAATCTCGCGCAGGTATCTATTGATGTCATACTCTTTGGTATTGACAAAGCAGTGCTGGCCAATCATGGAAAAGAGAGTGTAATGAGAACCCGTGAGCCCCACGTTGTCAATATCATTAAATCGCAGGCAGAGTTGGGGAATGACCAAGGGATTTGCAGGAGGTTTAATCTCTCCCCTCACCACATAGGGCTGGAATGCGGCGATGGAGGCAATGGTAAAGTCCGTGGTGGGGTTCCAGCGCGCGACGACAGGATACCTAGCAACAGGAGTATAGTCAAATTTTTTGAAGAATGTTGAGAATTTTTTCCAAACGTCAATATAGCCCATCTGCTGTTTCGCGGGGCTCTTCCCAATAAAGCGGAATCCTCCTGCGCAGGGGGGATTATCGCATGTTTGCCGTTCCGTTGTTGTCCAGAAAAAAATGTTGCAGACCGCGCATCTTCTTCTTTCAAATCCTAAATTCGTGAGCGTTTTGACAGGGTAATTTTTTTCAGGATTCTGCTGGGCTTTTTTGCGGTACTGATTTTTTATTTCTTTGTCTGAAAGCATAGTGCAGAAGAACCAAACGCTTTTTTTATAGCTTTCGGCTCTGTCCTAAATCTCTGAAATAAAGTCTTTTGAAAATGTTTTGGGATTCCCGCGAGATTTT
>CAZTDJ010000086.1:0-3395 GCA_964612835.1 Candidatus Woesearchaeota archaeon | reverse complement strand
TGTGTGGTCAGGAGGGAAAGACTGCCTCTTCAAAGGAATTGGAGGGATGAATGATGGAGATGAAAAAATAGGCTCGTTCAGGGACGACAAATGGCTTGAAAAAGTGCTGCGCGATTTAGGAAAGGCAAAGCAAGAAAATCAGGCGTTCAATTTTGGCGGCGCGAAGTTTGATATGAATGTACGGGGAATTGACGCGGGAAAAAAGATGGGATGCGAGCAGGTCTTAAGCCCGAGCCAGTGCAGGCTCCTCTACAACGCGTGCGATCCAGTGATGTGCCCCCCCTCACGATGCGACTTTGACGGGGCGTATCGAGTTGAGAATGTAATTCAGTCAGGCCTTATCGGATCATTGGTGCTCTGCCTGCCAAATTCAAAAGATGGCGTGGTCGCTCCGGTCTGCTTAACAGGCGTGCTGGCCTCACTTAAAAATCTGAAAAGCATGTTACAAGGATATGTGAACTGCCTTGAGCAAGCGGGATTTGAGGACAAGTCCATTGGCATCTGCGACAGAATTCGAAGCATCTATATTTGTGAAATTGTATGGAAAGAAGCGTACAATCTCTTGAAACTTAAGGGAGGGATCCTTGGATTTATTTTTAGATCAAAGAGCAACAGGGGAGGGGCGGAATACCTCGAGAATGTGCAGGTAAAAATAGATGAATCAAAGAAGTTCCTCAACTTTTTTACCCAAGACTACGCAACCTCTGTGTTCGCGTCCTACCGCGGAAGAAGCTCGAAGGAGATTGGAACAGAGATATGCAAATCAGCAATCTATGGAAAGTATCCTCTTGTGGGGGATATTCTCAATGAAATCTCTCACCAAACAGACCCTGTGCAGTATACTGCCTATGTTGAGGAAGAGCCCTATTCCCTGACGATCCAAAAGAACTCGCGCTACCAGGTATTCTACCATATTTATGCGGGCGGCTATGAGGTGAGGTATTCAGTCTACCTGAAAAAAGGAGATAAAAAAACCTTGGTGAAGAGCCTCGCGAAAACAGCGCAGGGAAGCATTGCGCCAGGATCCTATGTTGATGAAAGCGTCGACTTTATCGCTGAATCAGGATACAATGAGGTGTGCGTCAATGTAAACAATGAAGAAAAGTGCGGATTCGGAAAAATCATTTCCTCTTCATTTGGCATTAACGCGGTCAATAATTATATTCTCGAATATGAACTAAGCAAAAAGATCAGCTCTGAAGCGGAATGCAGGTCAGAAAGCTACGGACTTCTGCCCAACGCGGCTCCTGAAAAGGCGTGCTCTAAATTCAATCCCGGAGAGGGAGCAGGGCAGCAAGAATCAAAAAAATGGGTAAAGGTAGGGACCTGCGGGAAAGATGAAACAGGATCAAGTTTAGGGGAATGCTGGATGAAGGTGGGGGACATCGAGAGCAATCCCTCTTTGCTCAAGGAGGTCTCATCAAAAACCTGCGAGAATGAAGGAGGAATGGTGTGCGCCTATAATGAGGAATGCAAATCCCCGGGAAGAATTCTTTCCAATGTGGATATCCCTCTCCATGAAATTGAGGGAAAAAGAGTTGACATAAGCAACATGGTGTGCTGCAGCCAGAAATGCGCAATCTTGGAAAGCTACGCAAAAGCAGAGCAGTTGTTCTCTGTCCTCAAACAGAAAATAAGCGCTGAGGAGAAATCGCTCTTTGAAAAAGCCTCCAGATATACAGAAAAGGAATGCTCATTCGGAAACAAGGAGGTCTTTGACGGCATCCAGTTTGAACCTGAGATTTTATATGCACCATACAAGGACACCGTGAAAAACCTTGGAAAGAAAAAAGAGAATACTCTCTATCTTTTTGAAGCGCTGATGTTCACCAAATGCGGAAACTGCATGGGTGCTGATAAATCAATTTCAAATGTAAAAGATGCGGACTGGCAGCAAGACTTTGGATTCAAAAAAGAAGAATTGGAAAAAGCGTGCAAAAAAGATACCTCCCGCGTGAAATCATTGAATCTCAAGGTGATGGATAATACACTACAGCCCGATGTTGAATTCGCTGTTGAGCATGACGCAAAAGGAGATGCGACTGTAACCATAAGAAATCCTGCGGGAACGTATGCAGTCAACACCGTTCTATTTGACAAGCTGAGAATGGATGCGAAGCCCTGCGCATTGCAAAAAATAACTGCAAAGCGGGATCCATCTGCAAAACCCGGAGAAGAAGAGCCCATCTATACCTATATGCCTGAAGAAAAAGTCTACAGCGCATCAACCTATGATCTAGAAAAATGCGCGTTCTCGAATGTGCTCTTTGGCCTCAACAATAAAGATATCTTAAAAGTAGGCGATGAAGAAATAAAGATGCTCTTTAAATCAACAGCTCCCACATCCACAATCACAGAAATCACGATGAGATTAGGAGCGACCGTCTACGGGGATTATGAGACAAAAACATATCCTGTGGCCTATGGCGCTGAAGGGGCTTCTGTTGAGATAGAACAAGGCGGCCTGTATGGAATACATGAGATTGTCTTTGAAGGAAGGGAGAGCGCGCAGGATTGCACCATCCTGAGAAAATTAGGAAGAGACCCATTCACTGACCCCTTTGCCGGACCCTACACATCAAAAGAGGCAACTCAAAACTCATGCATCTTCGACTCTTCGGTGGGGCTGACAAAGGATTACCAAAGTGAGGTTACCAGAACCCCTCTTTCTGGGCAAGCGACGACGCTCCTTATCACCTCTGGGAATGAAGAGCATATCCTTCACATCACCAACACGGAAGAAGGCGTGAAAGAGAATACCATCCCTCTTTGCGAATTGCAGGGACTGGCGAATGAGAAAATCCAATTCTGCCTTTCAGATAAAAAGAAGGGAACGGCGAATAACAAATGCAGTGATTATTACTGGGGCCCTGACGAAAGGAGAAAGGCAGTGCTCCACTCAACCTTCAGCACCTTCACCGATTGCTTCACCAGCTGCGGCAAGAAAGATCCTTTTGTACCCGGATCAGTTTCCTGCAAAATGAGCAGCGCGGGAGATCTTGAAAACCCGGTAATCCCCTTCTTTGATATCAAAATAGGCTAAGATGGAATCCTTCTGGAAAAAGTCTGCGCAGGTAGTAGTAAGTGAACTGGCATTCTTTGGGATGCTTATCCTTCTCTTCTGGGGTGTTTCAACTCTTGTCGCCAAGGATATCTTGCAGCTTCAAGAACTTTCCAATACCCCATCGCTCCATCTTGAGAATATCGCCTCTTCTGTCAATACTGCAACTGCAACCCTGCAACTAGCCCTGGTGGGTGGTTTTTTCGTTATCTTTTTGCTCTTTACCCTCTCTCTTTCCTTCCAAATATATCGATGGTACAAAAGGAGATTTAAACCCCAAGAGTATGGGAAGTATGCGCTGAAAGCCGCATTCCCTTCTTTTCTTCTGCTTTTT
>CAZTDJ010000085.1:0-3402 GCA_964612835.1 Candidatus Woesearchaeota archaeon | reverse complement strand
TTTCGAAAAGCGAACTTGAAAATAAAGGAATAAGATGTATTAATGATTTCATTCTTCATAATGGAAAGCTTTTGGCATTAACTAAATTAGAAGATTTTTCTTATGCGTTCTATTTGCTGAATGAAAATGCGGGAAAGTTAAGCCTTGGAAATCTGCATAAGCAAAATCAAAATAAGCATGATAAAATATGCAATGCCGCAAGCGTGCATGGAAAACTGGTAACAACGCTTCCATTAGACAAATTAGATATTGATGGCATTCCTTCTGAGGAAACTTATACTAAAAATGGCAGATACAATTCACTTGCATTTGACCATCCAGGAAGCATTATTTATGCAGGCGGCCGTGAAATGAATTCAATCAAGCGCTTCAAGGTTAAAAATGAGAATGGAAATGTAGGGCTTGAAAGGCTTGATGACCTCGCGCGGGGGCTTTCAGATTGTAATTATGCCCTGCTTCCTTTCACAAACGAGCAGATGAAAAATATAAGGAAAAAGTAAAATGGAAAACAACAATAAAAAAGACGAAAAGATTTTAGTAACCGATGCATTCGGGGGGATAAGGGAAATAACCAAGAAAGATCTTGAACAGAGTATCGAGAGGACGCTGAATCCAAAAAAGGAAGAGAAAAAAACAAGAATAGAAAACGTTGTCCAAAATTCACCTGTCGCGCAAAGTCCCGGATATTATACACTTGGGTGGAAGGACTGGATTCCAATTTATGGATTTAAGAGAGTCCTTGCAAAAGAGGCAAAGGGTTTAAAACCTGATCCGAACATAAAAGCAGGACCTTTTTATCGGTATCATGTAATTGTTGGATTGACCTTTTTAGCAACATCTCTTGCCATCGCCGTTGAAGGAATGGACTATTTTTTTTCAAGACCACGTAACTTTGCCGGCGTGGTGATAGGGGAAAAAATAGAAGAAAATGGGGATTATCGGTTCTCAATAAATTCAGAAAATGGGCTTAAAAAATTTAGAGTAGTATATGATCCGCTCGTTTCTCCCACACCAACCTTGGATACTATTGAATCTCTCATAGAAAGCGGGAAAAATGTAAAAATTAAGCAGATAGAAAGAACCAAATTTATTGGATTTGATGAAAAGGGGATAGATCGCGAGGAATACATCATATACACGAATCAAATAAAGGTAGAGCCCGAACCGCATTCCCCATACAGGGATGGAAAAACACCATCAAACTAGAATAAATAAGGCATCACTTTTCTTTTCCGTTAATAAGCCCTTTTTCAGCAATGGAGTGGATAAGGCAGCATACAACCTCTTTGCATTTGAGCAAAAATTTATATTCCTCTTTAGAGATAGTAATCGTTTTCTGTTTCACTTTTTTCATGATCCAACCATTCCTGGAGCTTTTGCATTTTCTCCTTCATCCTTTCGATCTCATTCTGAAAAAAGAGGATGTTCTGGACGCAATTCTCCTTTTCTTTCGCGTAAATCTCTTTTCGTGATGGCATGATTAGGAAGCTTCCCGCCTTTTTTAGTAAGAGGCCAATAGTCGGCGGGAAGCACTCATGGAGGAAACAATTATTCCATGATCACTTTCATCAGTTTCGGCTGGTAGTATCCTCGCTCTTTGATGGTATTATAACTGAACAATGCGACATCGTGCGTCTGGTATCGCTGTATGATGGGAATGAGGACTTTTTTGCTGTTGCCAAGGATCGAATTTAGCAATCCTTTCTGCGGCTTATTTTTGACCATGTGCCACATGACCACATAGCCCCCATTATCCTCCTCAAAATTTTCCCCAACTTCTTCCATTTTTACCCCCTTCTTTCTAAAATGAAAAATCCAATGCAAGAAATCACCGAAAGATTTAAAAACAGCTTTTGTTTATTCTTTCAAGTGAATTCCTGACACGGTTTTCACGTTGGCCCTCTTCCCCTCAAGGGATTTGGGCTATGTCTTTTCATCTCTGCTGTACCCCTTTCTTTCCCTGCGTTTCAGATCTAAAAAGAATAGTAGCCTTTCAAATATATAAATATACTACATCACTCCATAATGATAAAAAGGATTTTTTATTCCTCTCAAAAAGAAAACCGCGGGGCTTTATCAAGTGAATGAATTTTTTGTATTTTTTGTATGTAATCCACACGACAAAGACAAACTCCTGCAGAATAAAATAGGCGCTGGAAGCTCCATGCGTTAGCGTGGAGAGGATGTCACAAAGAATTTAGAAGGAAATATACACTTTTTTGATGCTTTTGAGCTTTTTTACCAATTCAATGATTTCCTTGAGGTTTTCAATGTTTTTGGTCTGGATGACAAAGCTGCACTGCGCAAGATTATTGTATAATGCCTTTGCTTTCGCGGATTCTATCTTCGTCCCTGTCGCGCTCACTGTGTTAAAAATGTCCACAAAGAGGCCTGCGCGGTCTTCCGCGACCACGTGCACCCCCACATGGAAATCAGAGTATTCCTTCCATTTGATGTTCACTTCCTTCATCTCCCCTTTCTTTTTGACCACCGCACACTTCGCGTCATGGACAGAGAGATGCTTTCCCTTGACCAAAAAGCCGCGAATAGGATTTCCCGGGACAATGTCGCAGCATTTCGCAAATTTCACGTCCTTGTAGGAAACACTCGTGTCAATGATGGACTCTTCGAACTCTTTCTGGACATTCTGCTCCACGGGCTTCATGCTTTTTACAGGGATCTTTTCTTCCATGAGGATGTAGTTCCTGATTTTCGCTGCAGCTTTTCTGGTTCTTACAATCTTCAGCCATTCTCTGCTGGGTTTATGGTTGCTCGAGGTAAGAATCTCAACAATATCCCCTGTTTTGAGCTCATGTTTCAAGGGCACCAGCGCGCCATTCACCTTGGACCCTTTGCAGTGATCCCCTATATCGCTGTGGATGGCATAGGCGAAATCAATAGGGGTTGAATGAGTGGGCAAAGGAACGACTTTCCCCTTGGGAGTGAAAGCAAAGAGCTCATCGCCGAACAAATCCATGTGGGTTTCCTGCATCAGCTTTTCCTTCCCCTCCCCAAACATCTGCTTCATCCAGTTGATTTTCTTGTCAAATTCTCTGTCGATAGAATATCCTTTGTATTTCCAGTGGGCCGCAATGCCATATTCCGCGACCTCATGCATCTGCTGGGTCCTGATTTGGAACTCCATGGGCATCCCTTCCGCGAGGACAGTGGTATGGATGCTTTGATACATGTTGTCTTTGGGGTTCGCGATATAGTCATCTAACTCGCCCCCTATGGGCTGCCAAAGTTGGTGGACAATCCCCAGCACCTCGTAGCATTTATGCACATCAGAGGTTACGATTCGCAGCGCAGTCAAGTCATGAAGCTCCTCAAATTTCTTGTTTTTCTTTTTCATTTTTCTGTAAATGCTGTAGTAGTGCTTTGATCTTCCGCTGACAATGA
>CAZTDJ010000084.1:0-3434 GCA_964612835.1 Candidatus Woesearchaeota archaeon | reverse complement strand
TACTATTCTTGTTGCAGTATTCAGCCAAAGTTTGGCGTGGGCTATTTTTGATACCCCAAAATATGAGGACTATTGCAAAAGCAACTTCCCCAGCCACGCATTACCCAAAGAGCCGCAAGACTGCAAGGAAATACCCTACCCTGAAATGGGCTGCGAAAAAGGGGAACTTGAAGCGAGGTATGACGGCAGAGGCTGCCCCAAGGAGTATGTGTGCGAAACCTGCAGGCTTGAATTTGAAGAAATAATGAAAGGATACAACCTCAATGTTTTCATTCTCCTCGCTGTCCTTGGAGGGATTGCAATTGCAGTAGGCTTGTTCCTGCCTCAAAAAGGGAACCCCCTCAACGAACTTGTCGGAACAGGATTTATTTTGGGAGGGGTGCTGAGCATTTTCATAGGGACAGTGCAGTACTTTCAGGATGCCAACAAGATTGTCAGGCCCATCATTATTTTTGCAGAGCTTGTTTTGGTTCTGTACCTCGCATACAAAAAAATAAAGCTCAAAAGAGAAAAATAACACAGAAAGTTTTTTAAATAGATGAAACATCAAAAATATAGATACTTATGGTAGAGCACATAAAAAAGGTGGTTCCCGAGCTTTTCAAGGAATATACTGCTTCTGAGAACGATATGTTCAGGAAAATGGTTCCTTTAATTCTCAAAAAGGGCCTAGAAAAAGTCGATGTCTCGATGTTTGACGAGAACACCCGCAAGGAATTAATGGATGCGGTCGGAGACGAATGCTTCAAGAAAGGGAAAATGGAAGAAGCGAAAAAAGCATATATGACTTCGAAGAACAAGCCCAAGCTTGTAAAGATGGGAGATTACTTCAGAAGCAACAATATGGTCGGCGACGCCATTGATGTGTATCAGCTTGCAGAGGCGTATGACCGGGTAAATGAACTAGGAGAAACATGCCTTGAAGAAGGGGATACCACCAACGCCGCAAAAGCGTTTATTGTCACGAAAAATAATTCTATGCTCATTCGCGTCGCGGATGAATGCGTAAAGAGGGAAAGAATTGACCTCGCTGTTGAAGTCTACAAGGCGTACAATGATAAAACAAAATTGTCTGCTCTTGGAGAGAAATGTTTGAAGGATGATGACTTGGAGAATGCGGCCATGGCATTTGAGGCGGCAGCAGACAAGAGAGGATTAAACAAGGTCGGAGACGCCCTCTTAAAAAAAGAGAACGTGAAACTTGCAGTGAAAGTGTATGAGGCAGCGGGCAATGAAATGATGATGGAGTTCATCCGAAAGAATTTTAACCTCTGATTCTCCTCTTTTTTCTCATGGCAAAGGAAGACCCATTAAATACTCTGCAGAAAAAGCTCCAGGTTTACGGCACGATCGAGCCTATAGAAGAGAAAAATCCCATTATCAATAAAATAGGGCTCGATGATCTTCTCTGGGCGGCAGACAAATTTCTTTGCGATTATCCGAAGTGGTATTATCAGACGAACTTTTGGTTTACTGACAGAATAAAGAAAGTGTATCGGCACGCATACCAAATTACCCAAAAAATTCCGTACACTAAGGCAGATATCGAACATTTCTGTTATGCGGGATTAGAAGAATTAAAGCATCATGGAAAGTTCAATTACATCGGGCTTTTTATCTCTGCGCTGATGAACAATCCCCGAATTGAAGAAAAGGATTTTTACCTTATTTTTACCGATGATAGCAGACCAATAGAATACCTGGGGGCGTTTTTAAAAAATACCGTGCTGGAAATTAGGGGAAAAGGAACGCACCTCGAAAATGTGGGATACTGTTCAAAAAGAGCGGTAGTATTTTGTTCTACTTCTTTGGGTCATTCTCTTGGAGAGGGCTCATCTCATTCAGAGTATTATACTCAAGGAAATGCCGGATTGCATATAGGGGCTAACTCAAAACAGTGTTTCTTTTGGATAGGGGGGAATGCGGTAAGCTGCTCAACTGAAAAATCGAGCAGTACGTTTGTTATCGAAGGAGATATTGACAGTATTTATGGAAATGGAAAAAGCAAGGTATATGCAGGGGGGAAGATTAAGTATTGGACTAGAAAAGGCCCAAAAACAAAGGCATACAGCGATGGAAAATTAATCCCTACCTTTGTTCGTCATACCACTTCCTAAGCTGCCTTTTTCAGTGCGGCAATCGCCACATCAATTTGATCGTCTGTTGGTTCTTTGGTTGTGATATATTGAATCAAGATGCCGGGTGCGCTCAAGACCTTAAAAAGGAAATGATTTTGGAATCTTGATGTACATTTTAAGAGTTCATAGCTTATTCCGGCGAGAACAGGAAGGAGAACGATTCGATAGAGATACATTTTCCAGAAGGGAAGCGTGAGAGGAATGAAGGAATACAGAAGAATGCTGAGGAACAGCACAAAGAAAATGAAGCTCGTTCCACATCGAGGATGCTTTGTTGAAAACTTTCGAATGTTCTCTTTGGTCAACGCCTTTTTGTTTTCATAGCAGAAGATGGTTTTATGTTCTGCTCCATGGTACATAAATACGGTCCTGATTTCCTTGGAGAGGGAGATCAGGTAGACATAGAGGATAAATATCCCGATTTTTATTATCCCTTCAAGGGTTACAAACATATAGCTGTTTTGAAAAAAAGGGAAGTATATTCCGAGTACTTTGATGATAAGGAGGGGGACAAATTTAAAGAGAATTAATGCGGCGCCCAGCGCGACGAGAAATGAGAATACCATTGATAGTGTGCTGGTTTGCTCTTTTTTCAGGCCAAGAGAAACCTGCGCAGAGTAGTTCAATGCCCCAATTCCTTCCGCGAGCATCTCATACGTGACAATGATGCCACGAATGAACGGCAGCCCCAGGATTTTCTTTCTTTTTGTCAGGGAAGAGAATCTTTTTGTTTTTACAATAATCCTCTGTCGCGGATTCCGTACCGCGATGGAAATTTTTTTAGGGGATTTCATGAGAACTCCATTGATGATCGCTTGCCCACCCATCAGAAGTTCTTTTTTGTCCATAACCTTTTTAAACAGGGTTTTCATTTATAAAGTTTTACCGTGGTATATAATCTTGCTCTTGAAAAAAATAGTGAGGCTATTAGAGAGCGATTGAGAGAGGCAAAAAATCCCCTCATTTTTTTTGATGACGATCCAGATGGCCTCTGTTCTTTTTTGCTTCTTTTCCATTTTATGGGGAAGGGGAATGGGATTCCCTTAAAAACTGCGCCTATTCTGAATCGTTCATTTCTCAAAAATGTTGAAGAATATTCCCCTGATGTTATTTTTGTTCTTGATATCCCTAATATCGAGCAGGAATTCATTGAAGGAGTTTATGTTCCCATCATCTGGATTGATCATCACCTCCCTGTTGTGCCTGTCCAAGAAAAAAAAGTTACCTACCTCAATCCACGAAGTGATAATAATATGTACCTTCCCACGTCTTACCTCTGCCAAAAGATTGTTGGGC
>CAZTDJ010000083.1:0-3523 GCA_964612835.1 Candidatus Woesearchaeota archaeon | reverse complement strand
GCGCCAGGAAACCGTTATCATGGAGACGCGAGGATGGGACGCGAAAAAGGCAGTTACGTATCCTCTCCGAAAAAAAGAAACTGAGGAGGATTATGGGTACATCACGGACACTGACCTGCCTATCTTCGAAGTTGATAAACATCTCACGCTCCCCGAACTCCCCAATCAAAAAAAGGCAAGATTTCTCAAAAGCTATCATCTCAGCGAAGACGATGCTGAAATTCTTTGCCAGGATAAAAATCTCGCAGCATTTTTTGAGGATGTCGCGAAAAAGATTAATCCCGACATAGCGGCAAAATTTATCAGAAAAGAGGTTGTGAGGTTCCTTGATCAACAAGAAACAACTCTTAAAAATACAACTCTTAAACCAGAAATTGTTGTGGAGATTATCTCCCTGTTTATGGATCATACAATAACCGATAAGATCGCGCGGGAACTCTTACTCAAGGCTGTCAAAGATCCTTCTTTTAAACCCTCTTCCTATATTAAAAAAGCAGAGCTTAAAGTTATTTCTCAACAAGGAGAATTAGAACCACTCGTCCAGGAAGTTTTAAAAGAAAATCAAAAAGCCGTAGAAGATCTCAAAAAAGGAAAAAACGAAGCCATGCATTTCTTAATTGGAAAAGTGATGCAGAAAACAAAGGGAAGAGCTGATCAGAAAAGAACAAAAGGAATTATTGAAAAACTTCTTTTGTAGAGAATTACTTAGAAATTTACTCCCTAATCTGTTCTCGCAAAGAAGCGATAAACTCGTCAAACTCCCACATATCCTTAAACAGGAGATAAATCTCGTAAGAATCTCCTTTTTGCTGGCGTACTGAAATAGTAAAGCTAGGTTTACCGTCTTTTTCAATTCCCCCTTCCGCGAACTGGCATTCCCCCTCAAGATGAATATTCTTCTCTTCTACATTCGTACCTTCTGCGTACACTTTTACCATTTCTATTTCCCTTTCTTACTTTTGATATCTTCCACTAAAGAAGAAATAAACTGATTAAACTCTTGCATGTTTTCAAAGGCGAAATAAACTGTACAGGAAGAATACTTCTTTCCACCATTATACCACTTACTAGAAGATATATGGAAGCTAGGCTTGCCGTCTTTTTCAATTCCCCCTTCCGCATACTCGTAGTCTCCTTCGAAATACTTATCTATCCCCTGAATAATCACTTTAGTCATTATTTTGTTTTTTTATTTTTTAATTTCTATCCTTATCACATATAGTTTATTTAGTAGTAACCTCCCATTTTTTTCATTTTTTCAATCATTTCTTGTCCAATCCTCTTCTGTACATCTTCATCAGTTTCTCCTGGAAATCTTATATTTGGATTACTCACTATCATTGTAGCAAAAATGTCTGCTGCTTCTTCTCCATGTCTTCCTGTATAATCACTGTGTCCATACTGTAAATGCATTGGTGGTTTATTGTGATGACCATCATAATCTATTCTCATAAGTGGAGGATTTCCTACCCCCCCCAAATATTTTTATACTACCAGTTTCACCATTTTCGTTTGGTGAGCTGCCTTTTAATTTGTATTCAGAACTTCTTTTATCCCATGGCGGATAGGGTGGTATAGAGCACATCAACGTAAAACCCCCAATGGAATCAACAAATTCCTCGAGCCTCTTCTTCTCCTTTCTCAATTTAAAACCTTCATAGACTTCTGTTAATGTTTGTGTCAAGCTTTTCATTTTTTAACCTCCGAATTTTATGATTTTTAGTATATCGCCCTTATATTTAAACTTTACTCATTTTTTGGTAGTTACAATGTTGAAAATCTTTTGAAAATTTTGAGGAATTTTTATCTTAGCCTATTCAAGAAACTCTTTTCTTTATCAAAATGAATTCTAAAATTTTTATTATTTTTTTTTCCAATATTCTCCTAGTTCCCTACACTAAATAAAGAACCGACTCTGCAAGCAACACTGCCCCGCCATAATATTTTTTCTTTGTTGGTTTTGAGATTCCTAACAGAGCCCTAACTATGAAAAACGTTTTAAGTACTAGGGAAAGTTTTTTATATCTTTATTTGGATTCTTGGAATTATGCAAATAAACGAAGCAATCAAAAAAGAGACTGGAAAAGTCGAGCTAAAAGGATGGGTCTATCGAGAAAGAAAAGGGAAGGCAATTATCTTCCTCGTTTTAAGGGATTCAACAGATATCGTGCAATGTGTTCTTAAAAAAGAGAATTTTAGCAGCGAGGAATGGGAAAAAGCGGAAAAGATACTTATTGAAACCTCAATGAAGATTGAAGGTGAGATCAAGGAAGATAAAAGAGCCCCAACTGGCTATGAGGTTAATGTTCACAAGTTTGAAGTCGTGGGGGGGTGCGAAAACTTTCCCATAACAAAGGATCAGAGTCCTGAATTTCTTCTTGACCAAAGGCATCTGTGGATTCGAAGCAGAAAGCTCACGGCCATCTTCAAAATTAGAAGTGCAGTGTTCCAGGCAACACGGGAATTTTTTGATAATCTGGGTTATACGGAAACGCATTGCCCTGTTTTTACTCCCAACGCATGCGAAGGGGGAGCAAATCTCTTTGAAGTAAAATATTTTGGGGATAAAGTTTACCTCACTCAAAGCTGGCAGCTGTATGCAGAGGCCCTTATTTTTGGGCTTGAAAAAATTTATACCGTCGCACCCTGTTTTCGCGCGGAAAAGTCAAAGACATCTCGCCATTTAACAGAATTCTGGATGGCGGAGATGGAAGCAGCATGGCTTGGTATTTCGGACATCATAGGTATCGCAGAAAAACTTCTCGAACATATTGTAAAAAAGGTCCTTGCAAAAAATAGAAAGGATCTTGAAATTCTGCAGAGAGATATTTCCAAACTTGAGCACGTAAAAACTCCTTTTGAAAAGATCACCTACACCGACGCTTTGAAAATTTTAGAAAAAGACGGCATTGCACTACAATGGGGGAAAGATTTGCGGACCATTGAAGAAGATGCCCTTATGAAACATTTCATTAAACCAGTGATTGTTACACATTACCCCAAGGAGATTATGGCGTTCTATAAACAGAAAGACGAGAAAAATGAAAAAGTTGCCCTGTGTTTTGATATGCTTGCTCCCGAAGGATATGGGGAGATAGTCGGAGGAAGCCAAAGAGATACAAATATGGAAGAACTAAAAAAGGCTTTGGCAAAGGAAGGAGAGAATATTGAGAAATACCAATGGTATCTTGACTTACGAAAATATGGTTCTGTCCCCCATGCGGGATTTGGGATGGGCATGGAAAGGGTCATTGCGTGGATTTGCGGTTTGGATAACATTAAAGATACGATCCCTTTTCCAAGGACCATGCTTAGAAAATCTCCATGAACCTGTTTTTTGGAACACATATCAATGTATGCCCCTGCCGGGATTCGAACCCGGATCCCAACCTCCGCAAGGTCGTATACTGATCCGTTATACTACAAGGGCCTTAAAAAAGAAGCTTTTCAAAAACTTTATATCTCTTTCTAAAAAGAAAACTGCCGGCTTTAGCCAGTGGATGAATTTTTTGCACCAATCACC
>CAZTDJ010000082.1:2499-3669 GCA_964612835.1 Candidatus Woesearchaeota archaeon | reverse complement strand
GATATTGAAATGGAAATCGTGGAAGTTGGTCCTGTGAGAGAATTTGAACGGGGCGGCAAAACAATCAAGGTAGCGACCGCTCTCGCGAAAGATGACTCCGGGAAAGTTCAACTAACTCTGTGGAACGAAGAGATTGACAAAGTAACAGCAGGGTGCAAGGTAAAGATTACGAACGGGTATGTCAATGAATTCCAAGGGCAAATGCAGCTGACTGCAGGAAAATTTGGGAAATTAGAAGTTCTTTAACGTTTATGCTCTGGTTTAGAGGGAAGTTCTTTCCTTTCAAGAACCGCACTATTGGATTTAAGCCTTACCACCTTATGGCCAGCCTTATAGCTTACCAACGCGGGCGGCAATTGGATTCTCCCATGAATCTTGAGTTTTTGTGAAACCTCATAACTGAGCAACAATTCCTCATGGGGATTGATCTGGTTAATTGTCCAGACAACCTTTTTTCCGTGCATTGCGGTCTGGATTTTCTTGGGTTCCAGCGTGCCATACCTTCCAGTAAGCTCAAGCAGAGATGGAACAATATCAATCACTTCAACTTCCTTCATTGCAAAGCCGCTCCTATTCTGAATGCTGAGGTGGGCTACTAAATTCTCCCCCTTTCGCGAAACATTCTTCTGAACAACAACGGGCCTCAAGACCCAATAGAGTAAGATGGCAGCAAAAAGCGCAAACAAAAGAACAAACGCGAATAGAGAGAGATAGTTTTTCTTAATCGTGATGGTGTATTTCTCTCCTGGCGTGAGGGTGTGAGTCCAAAGGATATTATAGAGTTTTCCAACCTTCTCTTTTTTTGTCGGCTCTGGAGTGAAAGAAGAAAAAAGTTTCTCAAAAAATGTCGCAGACGTAGAGGTATCAACCGTTAATGGGGAATTTCCAATGTTTTCTTTTGTGATGGTGAGTGTTTTTTGGAGGAATCCCTCTGTCCATTCTCTTTTTTCCCTGATATTGGGGTTGGGCGTTACTAGAAATACATCAGAATAACTTCCAATAAGATCCTGATCAAGATAGATATTCACCCGGTAGGAATATTCCTGTATCTTGGCGCCCGGATCTAAATCAAACATAAATTCTGCCTTTGTTGAGTCATTTGCTTCAAGTCGTATGTTCTGGCTCCCTTCAAAAAGCTCACTGGAAACATACACTGAGGCGTCAAAAGTA
>CAZTDJ010000082.1:0-2467 GCA_964612835.1 Candidatus Woesearchaeota archaeon | reverse complement strand
GATTGAATCGGAAGAGCTTGTTTTGCTCAGGGGCAATCTCCTTCCCAAAGAGAGGTTCAACAGAAACAAGATTTTCTGAAGGGAGGACATTCAGGAAAAGGAGAACTTCCCCTTTTACCGCTTCCTCTGTTTGTGATTTGATCCACACCCTGAGTTTGTAATTCTTCTTCTGCTTCGCGGTCTTGAACGTTCTTACCTTCACCGTTATTTTTCCTTCTTTAGTGGGCTCCAACTTTAATTGGCCCGGCTCGGACGTGATGAAATCAAGAACATCAGAAAAAGGATAGAAATGAAGGGCGTCATAATCAAGAACAAAGGTGTCGGAAACTGAACGGGTATTTTTTACCGTTATCTCAAAAATGCCATCTGTTCCTGGAAAAATATGCCTTCGTACATCCTTTTTTGAAATTTCAAGACCTTCTGCTGCTACAAAAAGAGAAAGCAGAAAAATCAAAAAAATAGGAATAACAATTTTTACTACTGTCAATCTCTTGACCATTTTTACAAAGGGGGAGCCTCCATATTTAAAGCTTATGCCACTTTTAACAGCTTCCTAAAGATAAGGCTGGACAGGATAGAAAAGACGATGTATGAACCCAGCCACCCCAACCCAAAAGACCCCAATATAAGAACATCTGGATTTCCCATCCCCCCATAATATTGCTTAAGCCATCCAAAAATAATGATCAGGGGAAGAAACGTAATCATGGTGGGCTTGAGAGAACGCCCAAGATACTCGAAGTTCGTTTCAAGAAGCTGCTTTTGAATTTCTGAAATCTTTGCCGGGTTGTCCTTGTTCTCTTTGAGCTTCTTTTGGAGAGCTGATGTTCTTTCTTTTAAAGAACGCAAGACATGCTGGTCTGTAAAATACTTATAGCACAGCGTAAGAAACAACGTGATAAGAACGCTAAAGAAAAGTAACGCATAAGGTTCTGGAATTTTAAAAATCTGGCCAAGAGAAACGTCCATCCCTCGATAAAGAAACGGTAAAACTGCCATGATTCAACGAAAGAGCAATGGTTTATAAAATTTTGGTTGAGAGAAAACGGGAAAGTTTTTAATGATAGAATGATTTTGAAGAGCATGGCTGTTCTTACGTTGATGGAGATATGGAGGATTATCCTTATGGTTGCAGCATTAACCTACATCTTTTCTGAGCTTGCGTTATTTCGGCAAAAAACCCTGTATGAATACTACAAGGGATTGACTGCCAAAGATTTATTCTTTGTCGCCATCGTGACAGGGCCTGCTGTTGTCCTTCATGAACTTGCTCACAAATTTGTAGCGCTACTTTTTGGGTTGGTCGCCGAACTCCATGTTTCTCTTACGGGCTTGTTCCTTGGCATCATTCTCAAAATGCTTGGGTCTCCATTTATTGTTTTTGTCCCAGGGTATGTGAGCATGGAGGGAATAGCAAGTCATGGCGCGTATGGGATGACCGCATTTGCCGGACCCCTGGCCAATCTTCTTCTTTTTCTTGTTTCTTTCATCGTCCTCAAAAAGAGAAAAATGAAAAAAGGGACACGAATTCTTTTCATGCTTACCAAGAAC
Organism: Candidatus Woesearchaeota archaeon; assembly: GCA_964612835.1. GTDB lineage: Archaea > Nanobdellota > Nanobdellia > SCGC-AAA011-G17 > JAGVXY01 > CAZTDJ01. Next base: position 916 of record CAZTDJ010000082.1, on the reverse strand, counting down.
ATCAACTTATGGCTCTTTATTTTTAATATGCTCCCCATTCCTCCTTTTGACGGCTATAAAGTTTTCTCAGAATTCTTCAAGCTTTTCTAGGCTTTTTCTTTTTTACCCGCTTCTTAGGCTTATGGACTCGTAGCCTCTTTTTGGTTACGTGTTTCTTTTTCTTGATAAATCTTTTTCGCTTTGCGCTTTTCTTTGGTTTTTTTGATGCCTTGCCGCCCGCTCTTTTTCTCATCTCTTTTTCAACATCCCCCATGTCTAAATGAGGAACTTCAACTTTGAGGACTTCTTCAAGCTCGTTCTTTAAAGCGTGGACCTGTTTCTTCATGGAAGTAACCAGAGAGCTGGTGTTCTCGTGCTGCATCAATGTCCCGCATTCGGGGCACATGTAATCGTAATGGAGAATATCTGCTGAGGACATCCTCGTGCATCCTTCCGGGCATTTGAAGTAGTCTGTCGTTGCTTCGTTTTGCAAGGTGTTTTGCATATCATCAATTTTTCTCTTCTGATGGTCCTCAAACATGGCCTTGATATTTGTCAAGTTTAATGTCCAATAATAAATATACCATCCCTTTTGCTTGTCTTTCTTCCGAGTTGAGAATACCAGATTTTTTTCATTGAGCTTATAGAGAATGTTCCTTACATTGTTGATATTCATCTTCAGCTTTTTCGCAATATCAAACTCGCTCACATTCACTTTATTGTGCAATTTCATCACAACAGGAAGAATTTCTTTATCGTTGATTGTGCTTTGGAAAAGATTTTCAACAAATTCCTTTTTGACCTTGAGTTCTGGTTGGTTTAGCATTTTGGTTTTTCTCGTCTGTATGTTGTCCTCTGGATTGCACCGGCTATACCCAGGCGTTCTAATCAGTTGTTTTTATTTGGTAGTTTCTTGCTTATAAATCTTTTGGTATTT
>CAZTDJ010000081.1:0-3862 GCA_964612835.1 Candidatus Woesearchaeota archaeon | reverse complement strand
AATGAGCCCCAGTTCGCGTTCTATTCCTCAAAGATAGAGAAACTTATCGCGCGGGCAAAGAAAACAAATCTTTATGCGTACATGAAAAGCGATTTTGCGGCCATCACATCAAAGGCGGAGCATATCCAAAAGCACCCAAAGAAATCAAAGTTGGCGTATATCGCGCTGACCGCATATATCCTTGTCCCCACGACATTCGAGCTTACATTCCTCATTCTTTTTTTGAGGTACTCGACAAAATTATTTCTTGATTTTTCCAAACAAAAGTTATTCAAGTAGGATTCCCGCATCCTCAAATTTCATTTCATCATTGAGCAGTCTCTGCATGGTTTCTTTAAGAGCGTCTGTTTTTACGCGTATTTGTTTTGTTGAGTCTCTCTCCCGAATGGTGACGCCCTTTTTTTCTAAAGAATCAAAGTCGGCGGTGATGCAATACGGCGTTCCTGCCTCGTCTTGCCGCGCATAGCGTCTTCCAATGGATCCCGCAACATCAAAGAAACAATTCCATTCTTTTCTCAGTGAGAGATAGATTTGATGCGCGGAGTCAACGAGCTCTTTTCTGTTTGAAAGGAGGGGGAAAACCGCGATTTTTATGGGGGAAAGTTTTTTGTGTATTTTCAACACGATATTTTGCCGTTGTTCATCATAGGAGTATGCGTCAAAAAGAAATACCAGAAATGTTCGGTCCACCCCAAGGGAAGGTTCTGCGATCACATACGGAACGATATTTTTGTTATTCTTTTCATCAAATATCTCCAGCTTCTTCCCGGAAAATTTCATATGCTGCTTGAGGTCAAAATCAACCCTGTTGGAAATGCCCTGCAATTCTTTCCATCCAAAGGGGAAGCGGTACTCTAAATCCCACGTGTCTTCCGCGTAGTGGCTCTTTTCCTTTTCAAGATGCTGCCTTACCCTGAAGTTCTCTTCCTTTGCCCCAAGGCTAATGAACCACAGATGTTCTTTCGCGAGCCAATATGCATGCCACTGGGTTTTGATAATCTCTTTTTTTAACGCATCCTTGATCTTTATTTTTTCTTCTTTTTTCCCTGATTTTTGCATTTCTGCGGAATACATAAGCATTTCATGGTTCATGACCTCTTCGATGTACGGGCACTGGTCTGCTTCGCTGGGATTCACAAAGTATTCTATCTCCATCTGCTCAAATTCCCTGCACCTGAACAAGAAGTTTCGCGGGGAGATTTCATTCCGGAACGCTTTTCCTGTTTGCGCGATTCCGAACGGCAGCTTCATCCTCGCGGTCTCAATGATGTTTTTGAAATTCGCGAACATCAGCTGGGCTGTTTCTGGCCTGAGATAGGCGCCATGGGAATTATCGCTTACGGGGCCAATCGTTGTTTTGAACATGAGATTGAAGGGTTTTGCGTCACTTAATTTGCCTTTGCAGTCAGGGCATTTAATATTATTCTCCCGTATCAACTGGGTTATGGCTTCCTGGGTGAGATCTCCTGCATTGATGTTCAAAACATCCTCAACAAGGTGGTCCCCCCTGTGCCTTGCTTTGCATTTTGTGCATTCAACGAGGATGTCATCAAAATGTGACACATGGCCCGAAGCCTCCCATATTTTTTGATGGCTGATGATGGAACCGTCTATCCCCGCAATATCGCTCCTTTCTTGGACATGGGACTTCCACCACTCATTTTTGATATTATTTTTTAACTCCACCCCCAGGGGGCCGTAATCATAGAAGCCAGCCAATCCCCCATAAATTTCTGAGTTAGGGAATACGAACCCCTTTCTCTTGCAGAATGTTGCCATCTCATCAATCGTAACCATGAATATACAAGTCAAGAAAGAGATTTATAATCCTTTTGGCAAAGAAAACTGAAAGGCTAAGCTTGTAGACAAATTCTGGCTCTTTTCCTAAATTGTAGGTGATATTGTAGGGTGAACTGCCCTGGCAAAATCCCCCAATTTCTAAAAACAAAAGATTTAAATATGTTCAGTGTATTATACAAATTATGATAAATTTGTTCCTTTAATAGAACATAAATAAAAAATGGATTACAAAAAAGTAATTGTTCAATGGCAGGAATTTGAAATTCCGAATGCTCTTCCTAGAGACATTTCTATTAATTTAGAACATGATTTCATAACCAGCGTTACGGGGGGAAGAAGAACAGGAAAAACATATCTCTGCTTTTATAAAATAAAAGAGCTTATTAAAGAGGGGATATCTAAAGAAAATGTATTCTTCATAAACTTTGAAGATGAAAAATTGCTTGGGACAGACGCAAATGATCTAGATAAACTTCTTGACACTTTTTATGAATTGTCTGAAATAAATAAAAAACAGAAGATTTATTTGTTTCTTGATGAAATACAAAATGTAAAAAATTGGGATGTTTGGGTGAGAAGAATATATGATATGAATAAGAATTTAAAAATAATTTTAACAGGCTCTTCTTCAAAATTATTAAACAAAGAAATATCAACTAAACTAAGGGGGAGGGTACTCAACATTGAAGTCTATCCTTTGAGTTTTGCAGAATTTCTTAAGTGGGAAAAAGTTCAGTATAACATCAAAACGCTCTCCCACAGTAAAGATAGATTTAAAGTTAAAAAAATGTTTTCTTTATATTTATTTAATGGAGGATATCCTGCAATTTTAATAAACAAAACAATTCCAAAAGAAACCATTTTACAAAACTACTTTCAAACCATGATTTTTAAAGATATAATAGAGAGATATAATATAAAAGAGATTAAAAAACTACACATCCTTACTAAATTATTATTTGAGTCAATCTCAAAAGAAAGTTCATATAATGGATTATCAAATAGAATGAAGTCTCTAGGTTTTAATATTAGTAAAAATACCATAATTGAGTATATCTCTTATTTTGAAGATGCATATTTATTTTTCCAAAATTTTAAATATGAATATTCCTTAACAAAGCAATTAGGCTCAATAAAAAAAATATACTGCATAGATAACGGTCTTTTAAATTCTATAAGTTTCAAATTTTCAGAAGATGCAGGAAGATTGATGGAAAATTTAGTTTTCATTGAATTAAAAAGAAGAAACAAAGAGATATTTTACTATAGGAAAAATTATGAATGTGATTTTTTGATTAAGGAAAAAACTAGAATTGTGGAGGCCATACAGGTAACTGCAAAATTAGATGGGGAGAATTATGAAAGAGAAATTAAGGGTTTGTTAGAAGCCTTGGAATATAATCTTAAAGAAGGGATCATAATAACGGAAAATAAGGAGGGGGAAGAAAAAATCAAAGACAAAACAATAAAATACATTCCTTTATGGAAATGGTTATTATTATAGGGGATAAAGTCCTTGGAGATAATCATGTTTCAAACAGAGACATATCAAACATTGCGGAAAGTTTTGGGAATAGCAATTGAGAAGGGAAATAAAAAAATCCAAGAAAGGGAAGTCATAAAAATTTAACCAAAACAAATTATTTAGATGAGTCAAACCCCCCTGTGGCAAAAGCACACTTTCTTTCTGGAGCCGATTACATTTTGTTGATTTAATGGTGATAGAATGCCAGTTTAATTCTTTTATCCTTTGTTGTTTCCTGTTTTTCAAATACTTTAAGGTCGTAGATATTAAGGATGGGTTTGTCAAGTTTTTCATAATCCTCTATCGCGATTCTTGAACATGCCGTGTTAATCCAGCACTCTATTTCGGTGAAGTCATTGAGACCATGAAAGTCAAGCGTATCGCAGAGAAAAATGAACCCTTTTTTGCCTTTTTTTTCAAAGTACTCTTTAAGCCTTTGCGCTTCTTTAAGGAGGTGTTGCCCTGGTTTTTTCGAAACAATAATCCCTATATTTGTTGAATTGAGATATCTAATTTAGGCGCCCTTCTTTCTTTTCT
>CAZTDJ010000080.1:762-4038 GCA_964612835.1 Candidatus Woesearchaeota archaeon | reverse complement strand
TCAAATATGAAATTTTTCGCTCTCTTCAAAGAAGTGATCGCCTTTGAATGTTTCTCTACAGCAGTGGTTTCATATTGAAGAATGCCTCTCTTCGCTCGCTCTTTGTCAAACTCGTCTATTAAATTGTCTGCCTTGATTCCTGGAAGAGCCTCATTCCGTGCTTCTTCATATTCTTCCAAAAGCCTCTTCCTGAGTTTATTTCTTACAAAAACAATGAGAGAATCAGCAGTCACTTTATGGGGTATCTTATCTCCAACTTTGTATCCTGGCCTGAATAAGACTGCATTGGCTAGGTAAAACATTGAATAGTATGACGTGACGATAATCCATAAATCTGACTTCTTGTTTTTTGATAGGAATTCTGCAATTTCAATGCTGTCGTTTGCATTGTTTTGCAAGACCGTGATTATTTCTTCCCTGAAAGTGTGTTTCTTTAGCATTCCAGACTGTAAATAATCCCTGACATTCTTTTCTGCTTCCTTTATCCTTTTTTCATCGAGCATTGTTCATCAATCTGTAATAGTCTTCAATTCCAAAAAGCAATATGTTATGTTTTACTGCTTCTGACACAACAGTAAACTCTTTTGAGTTCAGCATTGACTTAAAATCATCGTACTTAATCTTTGTCAGATGAATATTAAGAGGAAGTAATTTTATTTGTGTTTCAATAGGTTTTGGATTGTTAGATATTAAGAGCAAGTCAATATCAGAACCTTTTGTTTCTTTGCCCCAGGCATAAGATCCAAATAATAGCAAGATAAACTGCCCGTTAATCTTCGCTAAACGATTGTATAAAACCAGGAAATCCTTATTTTTTAAGAGCTCTTGCAGTCTTGCATACTCAACTTCAAAAACAGAATTATTAAACACGTGATTAACTGAACAAATCGTTGTATTCCCTTGTTTTTGCAGGGTCACAACACCCTCTTTTGCCAAATCTTTCAGGCTGGTATATGCAGACTTATAGTTAATTTTTCTCTGAATACCAATCTGCCTAATACTAAATACCTTCTCCTGATTCTCGATAAGCAACTTCAAAATATTTAATCGTTCATTATCCATTGTAGCCCATACAACTATGGTTTAAAACCATATATAAACTTTACTGTTTATTTTCGTAGTGTTCTTCCTTTTTCTTCCGCTTCAGCTTTTTGATTATCCAGTTTATAATGTTCTTTTATCTTTCCTCTTCTTTGTGTATTCTCTTTTTGAGAAGCAGGATTTCTTTTTGTTTTATGGTATTCCCTAAAAGCCCATACGCGAAAGCGATCCTGTCCGCTTCTTTCCCGAGATTGTTGGAATCTACCCAGAAGAAAAGGAGAGGATGGTTCAGCTTTTTTTCGAGGGAAGCGTGCTTTTGTTGTGCTTCTTGAATATGGGGTTTGAGATGGGAATCAAGGCGAGAGAGAAGATTATCCAGCACGTGAAGATTTTTGTAGACACTCTCAACATTTTTAAGGGTTAACCATCCTTCTTGCTCCCTTTTCTTTTTAAGATATTCATCTCTCAGCGCGGCAATATCCTCGAGCGGAGGATGGTGGGAGAGGTAGGTCGGAAGAAAAATAAGGCCTTTTTGGAATTCCCAGTACATTTTTTCAAGATCTTCATGTTCCATTCCTTTCCTTATCTAAAAATTATTTAAAAGAATTCGCTGAAGAAATCCGAAAAAATTTCAAGGCATTATTTTGAGAGAAGATAGTGATCAAGCTCCCAGTCGCTCACATGAAGACTGAAATCATCCCACTCCTTCTTTTTCAAAGTGATATAATTAGTGTAGGCGTGCTCTCCCAGCGCCCCTTTCACGACATCATCGCGCGCCAATTCTTGCAATGACTCGCCCAATGATGAGGGAAGGGTTTTAATCCCCTTTTCCTCAAGCTGTTTTTCATTGAGTTTGAAAACATTCTCTTCAACAGGTTCCCGTACCTTCACTCCTTGGGCAACTCCCTCCAATCCTGTTTTCAGCAGCACCGCAAACGCGAGGTAGGGATTTGTGGCGGGGTCAGGGCATCTGATCTCAATCCTTTTTTCTGATTCATGCTTTGCCGCAGGAACCCGGATCAACGCGGAACGATTTTTGTTCGCCCAGCAGATATACGTGGCGGCCTCATACCCGGGAACCAGCCTCTTATAGGAGTTTACTGTTGAATTGAGAATCGCGCTCATCGCCCGTGCGTGGACCATCTGCCCTTCCATGAATGATTTCGCAAGATCAGAAAGTCCATCCTCCGCTGCAAACGCATTTTTTCCTTCTTTGAAAAGGCTTTGGTGGACATGCATCCCTGAGCCATTAATCCCCCGCACCGGTTTTGGCATGAACGTGACGTGCAAGCCGTGCTTCTCCGCGACTTTTTTTAAGATATACTTAAAGGTCACTACATTGTCGGCAGTCTTCAACGCGAGGTCATATTTAAAATCAATCTCGTGCTGCCCTGGAGCCACCTCATGATGCAGTGTCTCAACATCAATGCCAACTTTTCCTAATGCTTCCGCCATCTCTTTTTTTACCACAGAGGCTAAATCATCATTGCTTCCAAAATAGGTTCCTTGATCATGGAGGGCTCCTGCCTTTTCCCCATTCTTCTTGAATATAAAAAATTCCGGCTCTGGTCCGGTATAATACACAAATCCCATTTTTTTTGCATCTTCCAGCGCCTTCTTCAGGACAAAGCGGGGGGATCCCTCAAATTCCTTTCCTTCGGCAGTATAGACATCGCAGATGAATCTGGCAGTCCCTTCCGCGACAGGAAGAACCGTATATGTTGAAAGGTCAGGCATCAAGAGCATATCGCTGTTGTAAATTTTTTCAAACCCAGCGATGGAAGAGCCGTCAAACCATTTGCCATGCTTTAACGCTTCCTCAATCTTGTTTCGTGGCACGGTAACGCTTTTTAAGTCCCCCAGAAGGTCGGTGAAATGAAGCTCGACATATCCCACTTCATCTTTATCAATTTTTTTAAGAACATCCTCAATGCATTTTTTCCTGCAGGATTTGCCCATTCTTTTTTGATATTCTTTTGATTATATATACTTTTTCACATTTTTTCTAAACATTTGTTTAACAAAATAGAAAGATTTAAATAAAAAGAGTTATTTCTCTCTTTACAATGGAAGATTCTAAACAAGTGCGCATTGATGATATTGATGAAAAGATCCTTAATATCCTCCTTCAAGACTCAAAAAAGTCCTTTCGCGAGATCGCAAAGCAGGCAGGAATATCAGCGGCTACGGTCATGAACAGGATCAACAGGTTGAGGAATGGGGGGATTATCAAGA
>CAZTDJ010000080.1:0-752 GCA_964612835.1 Candidatus Woesearchaeota archaeon | reverse complement strand
CATCGCCATGGACTATGAGAAAGTAGGCTATGATGTGCAGATGATTATTGAAGTGAAGGTCTCAAAAGGGAAATTACATGAAGTGGAAAAGAAGATAGCGTTAACGAAAAATGTTTTTTCCATCTACGACCATACCGGAGCAACGGACGCAACGATTATCGCGAAATTCAGGAATAGAAGGCTGATGAATGATTTTTTGAAGAAATTGCAGACCTTCGACTTTGTGGAGAGGACAGAAACAAAGCTTATTCTGGAAACAATGAAGGAAGGGGAATTTTTGATATAGTTTTTGATATAAACTCCACAGGTTCTGTCCTAACTCTTTTGAATTTTGATTGTAGCTCGGGAATGTAATTTTTTTAGATTCCCGCGATTTTTGATGAAATGGGATGTTTAATATATTATCTCTTATGAGTGATGAAAATAGAAAGATTTATATAGTAACGGTGTGCTATAAGGAATAGGAATCAACAACTAGATTATAATTGGATATATGCAAATACCAAAATGACAAACAACGATCCAGATTCAGCGTATGGATTATTTGGAATAAAGCTGCCTTCGAGAGAAGAGGCTGAAAAAACAATTAAAAAGATGCTCAAAGAGATTGAGGAGCAGAAAAAAAATCCAGCAGTTCAAACCAAATTCCCCTTTACGATAGACGATCTTGTCAATACTGGAAAGGCTTTTTACAGCGATCAGAAAGACAGCAATGGAAATCATATTGGGGCCGCTGATTCTTTAAAGCAGGC
>CAZTDJ010000079.1:1902-4040 GCA_964612835.1 Candidatus Woesearchaeota archaeon | reverse complement strand
GGCTCTGCTTGCCCATTCTCAAGTAAAAGTGTGCTGTGTCATTGGCTTTCCTTTGGGAGCGACAACAACGGCAGTGAAGAAATATTCCGCAGAAGACGCATTTCAGAATGGCGCTGATGAAGTGGATATGGTGATCCATCAAGGATACCTTCTTGGAAATGAAATGGACATATTGACTCAGGACATTAAAGAGGTTGTGAAGGTCGCGAAAAAATATGGGAAGGCATTAAAGGTGATTCTGGAAACATGTTACCTTGGTAAAGAGCACATTTCCGCTGCGTCCCAGATTATTGCGGAGCTTTCACGGAAATATGACTGCCATCTTTTTGTAAAAACTTCTACAGGATTTGGGAACCCTTCAAAGGGGCCGTATCCGGACAATGCCGTGGGAGCTACGGTTGAGAATGTTGAACTGATTCGGAAGGCGGCAGGGGAATATTCTGAAAAGAACAAGGTCGGAGTGAAAGCAGCGGGCGGGGTGAAAGATGCGGAAGCTGCCATCAAAATGATTATAGCAGCGGGCGGTGTTGATCAGAAAGGAAAGCTAAAAAACGATTTAGCTGACATCGTGAGGATTGGTACAAGCTCAGGAGTTTCTATTCTTGAGAGTTTTAAAAAATTGCGAAATTAATTGAGAAATTCTTCCTTGGTTACTCTTTTGTTTATCTCCCCGCGAACATTTTCCCCTATTAAATTTTTTACCTCTTCTTTCTTGTAATTGCTGAGCAGCCACGCTAATTTGATAAATGTTGTTTCAGGGGTCATGTCAGAATAATTTCCTAAAACTCCTGCTTGCTGCAATTCCCTTCCAGGGGCATAGACGTTCATCCCCAAGCTTCCATAAATGGTTTGCGGAGCCATGACGATCACAACCTCTTTTTTCGCGAGCTTTTCAACCTCTTTTTTTATTGCGCTATGCTCTTTTGTATGGCTGTCGATCTCTGCAAAAGGGATATGGCCGAGGCCTGTTCCTATCAATACCAACCCGTCAAAATTCTTATACTGGGAAAACTCTTCTTTGTACATGTTGGGGTGGGCGTAAAGCATTCCCACTTTGATGCTCTCTTTGAAGAATCTCACCGCCGGTTTTTTTTCAGAAACTTTTGGATGGCTTCCCTCAAAGAACCGGATATGCCGTGTTTTATAATCGATCTCCGCAAGGGGGGAAGCATTGATGGGCCTGAACGTGTCTCTTCTTGAGGTATGCATCTTCCGTGTTTTTGTTCCAGGAAGGATACAACATACATCATCGTCGCTGTTTTTATGGCTACAAATGGCGACTCCTGCGAAATCTGTTTTTGCGATAAACTCGCATGCGCAGATGAAGTTCATGGCTGCATCAGATGAGCCCCTGTCCGAGGATCGTTGGGCTCCAACCAAAATAACAGGGATGGGCAATTCCCCAAACATAAAGGAAAGGGCAGCTGCCGTATATGCTAAAGTGTCTGTTCCATGAGTGATAATAACCCCCTTTACTCCTCTTTCTATCTCTTTGACGATTTCCCTGGCCATAAGGTTGTAATGGGCAAACCGCATGTTTTCAGAGAACATATTGCTGAGGAGCCTTGATTCAATATTCGCGATTTTCTTGACTTCAGGGAACATATTGATCAATTCTTCTGGCTTGAATTTCGCGACAACCCCTCCTGTCTCATAGTCAACCATTGAAGCGATGGTTCCGCCGGTATGAAGGATGCCTATTTTTTTAAGCCCTTTCGCATGCCCGTAGGTTGCTGGGGAAAAATTCTTTTGTTTTTTAATGGACATAACTTCAACAGAGGCAATCTCTTTTTTTCTTATGCCTATATTGTAACCATTTTCAAGTTTAATGACGAGAAAATCTCTCTCTTCTGAGGGGATTGCTACTCCTTTAAATTCCCCTTTGTTCGTAGTAACCTTGATAAAATCTCCATGATGAAAACTGCCTTCTTTCATGCTTTAATGGCTATTCTCCACAAATTTAATAACATTTTATATTTTGTAATATATATTTCAAAGAATATCATGTATTTATATATTAGAAAACTTCTTAAAGTAATATAAAAAAGTTAAAACGCGATTCAATTTTATTGGCGTAAACTTGAATCAAATTCGAATTGGCGTTCGAATCAATTTTGGCGTTAACAACGGGTTCTAAA
>CAZTDJ010000079.1:0-1892 GCA_964612835.1 Candidatus Woesearchaeota archaeon | reverse complement strand
TAGTATATAAATATTACGAAAGTAGGGAATACACATATACATTGTTTGTAGATTACTTTCACCATATAATAAAAAATAAAAAAAATAAAAAAATATGGGGGAAAAGAGGAAAAATGGAATTTATCGTTGAAAGTGCCTTAAAAGCGGCAGGAAACACAAATTTTGAAGACGTACAGGTTGGAAAAGCCAACATTAAGGTTGTTGGCTGCGGTGGAGGCGGTTCAAACGCCGTCAACTGGCTCTATAAAAAAGGTGTCAAAGGCGCAGAGATTGTTGCCTTGAATACAGACAAACAGCACCTTGACCTGATGGAAGCTGATAGAAAGGTCCTTATCGGTAAAGAACTTACCAAGGGCCTTGGCTGTGGAGGATTCCCTGAAAAAGGAAGACAGGCTGCAAACGAAACCATCCATGAGCTCAAAGACATCTTAAAAAACGCAGATATGGTCTTTGTATGCGCGGGATTGGGTGGAGGAACAGGAACTGGCTCAGCGCCTGTTATTGCGAAATTAGCAAAAGAAGAAGGCGCAATCGTCATTGGGACAGTAACCATGCCATTTGACATTGAAAGGGCAAGAATTGACAAAGCAGAGTTCGGATTGCAGGAATTAAGGGACGTTTCAGATACGGTTATTGTTATTGACAACAACAGGCTTGTCCAAATTGCTGGAAATCTGCCAGTCATGCAGGCTTTTGCAGTCGCAAATGAGCTTATTGCAACCATGATCAAGAGCATTGTGGAGATTATTGCAGTGCCAAGCCTTGTGAACCTTGACTATGCAGACGTAAAAGCTATTATGTCTGAAGGAGGAGTCTCTGTCATTGGAATTGGAGAGAGCGACTCTGAAAACAGGGTTGATGAGGCAGTACGAAGGGCATTGAGCAATCCGTTGCTTGATGTGAGTTATGAAGGGGCCACAGGAGCACTCATTCATGTAACAGGAGGAAACGACCTTACTTTGGAAGAAGTGAGCAGGGTTGGAGAAATGATTACCCAAGCCCTGAACCCAGACGCAAACGTGATCTGGGGCGCACGAATCACCAAGGAAATGGATGGAAAATTAAGGGTCATGTCCATTGTTACTGGAGTCAAGTCTCCCTATGTCCTTGGGAAATATGACCACAGGACGCCCTCAGCATCAGCAGTGCGGGTAAGCAATGAACTCGGCATTGACTTAGTGAGGTAATAGTAACCCCCAACTTTGTTGTGCCCTTGAAAGAGGGAAAAGAACTTTCTGCTAATGCCTCGAAAGGGGCATTAGCGTTTCTTTTTTTAAATTTTTTTAGGCTTTTTTAAATTTTTTTCTATTCTTTAATTTTTAAAAAAAGGTTAAACAAAGGTATTATTCTAATGAAGTGGTGAAAAAAGAAAGGTTTATATAGCTGTTATATCCTAAAATACATAATCAAAAAAGTAACCATTAATTAATAGTTAAACATATACAAAACCTCAAAATGACAGACAATGAAGAAAAGAAAACAGGGCTTTTTGGAATACATATTCCGGATCCAAATGATCCAAAGGTACAGGAAATAATAAAGAGATTGCTGGAGCCAAAAAAGGAAGAGCAGGAAACAGGAGGAGTCATGGACGGGCTGGTGATTGGAGATAATAAAAGCGTTAAGCTTTATGACTTTAATTCAAAAAAGCTCGAAACTCTCGCGGAAAATCTTCCCGGAATAGTTTATTCTTTTTGTTATTACAACAATGAGCTTTGGATTGGGCAGGGATATGAATGGAAGGGTGTTGGAACTTTGAAGAATCCAAAAATGTCTGAACGAAGTAACAACGTTTTATCATTATTCCCATGCAAAGGAAAGCTTTTTGATGCAGGCAGATATGGGCTTTTGGAAACATTAACCAATAAAGAGCATGTTTCGAAAAGCGAACT
>CAZTDJ010000078.1:0-4042 GCA_964612835.1 Candidatus Woesearchaeota archaeon | reverse complement strand
AAGAGAAACCCAGCGAAATTATGGTATCTGAAAAAATGAAGCAAAAGCCGGATTTTTACATCGCCCCCCACAACTCGGCGGTTCTTGAGATAAGAGCAATGAACCTTAATTTTTGTAAAAACGAATACATGTGCGGTTTTGATGGAGAAAAATCATACTCTATGAGGATTGCATGGATGTATGATGTAAGGGAAACAAAAAAACCCACACAGGCCACAACAACGGAACAAATAAAAAATCTTTATAAGATCCAGAGTATGGAGGAAAAAGATGGCCAAAGGTAATGGGGGAAGGGGCAGGAGCAAAAAATGAAAAAAAGTTACAAACTCTCACCATCAACAATAGAGCTTTTTAAAGAATGCCCTAAATGTTTTTATATGCAGATTACAAAGGGCGTCAAAAGACCATCATCTCCTTTTCCCTCTTTAGGTTCTGGCATGGATAAGATATTAAAAGAACATTTTGACAGATTCATGGAAAAAGGAGAACTTCCTCCTGAATTAAAAAATGAGGAAAGCTTCAAAGGATGTTACCTTTTCCCCGACAAAGAAAAACTAAAAATCTGGAGAAATAATTACCAGGGCATACGCTATACAGATGAAAAATCAGGAACCGTGCTGATGGGCGCAGTGGATAATATTCTTGTCAATGGTGAAAAACTCGTGGTATTAGACTACAAAACACGAGGGTACCCTCTTAAAGAGGAAACTCCAGGATATTACCAAACACAAATGGATTTGTATAATCTGCTTCTTAGAAAAAACAATTATCAGACAGAAGATTATGCTTTTTTGTTGTTTTATTATCCCGACACCATCACCGAACAAGGGGCATTCTTATTTCATACGAAACTTGTTCAGCTGCCAACAGATCCAAAAAGGGGAGAAAAACTATTCAAAAAAGCAATAAAAACTCTCGAGTCAGAAAAATTATTAGAAGCGCTTGCAGATTGCGAGTTCTGTAAACTAAGAAAGGACTAAAAAAGATTTCCAATAGCGTAGAATGCCATAAAAAGCGATGCAAAAAATCCGAAGAGGGAAAGAAGAGAGAAGTTTCCTATGTTTAAAGGAACCCTAAATTTGCTTCTAGCTTCCGGCATTTTATACCTCAAAACGAGAGCAGCTAAGTTTACCCCTGCAAAAGTGAGGAACAAAAAAACATCGTTAAGATTTGCAACAAAATCAATCTTTCCGATAAGGGTAAAAAGGAGAGCAGCGAAACCTACCGCAGCAATGGCGACCCAGGGCGTCCTTTTTTCTTGATGAACAATGGCCAATTGCTTGGGTAAACACTGTTTCTCTGCTAAGCCGTATGTGAGCCGTGATGTGGTAACCAGGATCATGAGGACCGTGTTTGATGTTGAAAAAAGCGCTATGATTGCAAGAACCAGAAAGGATGAATTTCCAAAAAAAGCTTTTCCTGCAGCTTCTGCTAAAGGCGCTTTTGAAGCGCTTAACACTTCCCATCCCACGATGGAAACTGCAGAAATTGCAACAAGGATATAGATGACAGAGCTGATAATGATGGATAAGATCAATGCCTTGGGAATTGTTTTTGTTGGATTTTTTGTTTCTTCTGCCAGCTTTACCACCGTTTCAAACCCCATATATGCAAAAAAGATGAGTGCGGTTGCCTTCAACACCCCGTGAAATCCATTTGCCATATCAAAATAATTTACATTCCCGAAAAATTTCAAGCCAAAGAGAATGATGATGACCAGTCCCACAATTTCAATAAAAGTAAAGAGGATGTTCACTCGTGAAGACTGTCTGATGCCTAAAAAGTTGACAATAGAGAACAGGAAGACAATAGCTGCGGCAAGAGGGATAATGGGAAGATTGGTAAGTGCGTGAAAATAGGAACCAAAACCGAGTGCAACAGCCGCTCCGCTGATAACCCCCGTAAGGATAACCATAATCCCCACGACCCATGCAAATGCTTTGCCAAATGATTTTTCAATGTACTCATACTCTCCGCAGTCCTCCTTAAAAATAGAGGAAAGTTCAGCATAGCTTAAGCCCGTGAAAATAGAGATAATTGAGGCTATCAAGAATGACATCCACACCGCATTTCCCGCATATCCGGAAGCAATACCTATGAGAACATAAATGCCCGCACCCAAGATGATGCCCACTCCTGCAGTTGTTACTTCAAAAAGGCCAAGGGTTCTTTTTAAGGCAGGTTTTGCAGCTAAAGAGCTCATATGTTTGTGATATTCTTTCTCATTTAAATGTTTAGTGATGAATGGAAATTAAGAAACAAGTATTTTAATCAAATCAGCTTTCGTGATAAGGCCGATCAGCTTTCCTTTTTCTTCAACCAGGACAAGCGGGTAATGGTACAATAATTGCTTCACAACGTCCATGGCTGCATGCTTTGTGATAATCGGGGGAACATCGTCCATTATCTCTTTGGCAGTACGTTGTCCCATACCTTCGATATTTTTTCTTAAAAGAGTGGATTCTGAAATCAGCCCAACGACATTGCCGCGATCTAAAACAGGAACTTGGGAAATGGAATGCTTGTTCATGAGGTGGATGACCTGCTGAATTTTTTCTTCCTTGCTTACCGTAATAATCCCTTGGTTCATAATCTCAGCAGCCTCTTTTTCATGCTCTTTGGTCAACAACCTCATCGCTTCTTCAATTTTCTGCACTTTTGAATACGCAGGGTCTAATTTTCCGGATTCTATTTTTGCAACCATGCTCTGGCTAATTCCTGCTTTTTGTGCAAATTGCTGCTGAGTTAATTCAAGCTGTTTTCTTACTTTTTTTAGTTGTAAAATATCAAATACCATAAATGAGAAGTATCTTTTGGATTTATAAATATTCCTATAGGAATAAAATTGTCAAAAAAATATTTATAACCCGGAAAGGAATAATACTTTATGGAATGTAGAGGTCTTGAGAAATTATTATTCACCAGCGAGAGTGTTGCTTGTGGACATCCGGATAAGATTGCTGACAGAATTTCTGATGCGGTTTTAGATGGAGTCCTCAAGCAAGACCCTGAAGGGAGGGTGGCCTGCGAGACATTTATCCCTAATGGGAATGAGATATTCATTGGAGGAGAGATAACAACAACAGCAAAAATAGATGTTGACGCCATCGCAAGAAAACTGATTGAAGAAACAGGGTATACTCATGAAACGCATGGATTAGATTTTAAAACCGTTAAAATTCACAATTTAATCAAGAAACAATCGCCGGACATTGCTTTGGGAGTAAACGCAAAGAAAGACAAAGAACAGGGAGCAGGAGACCAGGGCCACATGTTCGGATTTGCGATTCATGAAACAGACGAGTTCATGCCGTTAGCACTCACCCTTTCCCATCGCCTTGCACAAAAATTAGAGGAGGTAAGAAAAGACGGAACGCTTCCCTACTTAAGACCCGATGGAAAAACACAGGTAACCTTGGAATACAATGAAAAAGGAGAGCCATGGAGAGTTCATTCTGTTGTTGTTGCTGCGCAGCATGATGAAGGAATCTCTCATGAACAGATTGAAGAGGACATTCAAACATGTGTCATCAATGCCATCCCCTCCCTTGCTGGCAAGATATACAGCGGCACTTCTTATTACATTAACGCAACAGGAAAATTCGTGATTGGGGGGCCAGCAGGAGACGCTGGGCTTACGGGAAGGAAAATTATTGTGGATACCTATGGCGGCGGCTCATTGATGTACCGTGCAGGGCATGGGGGCGGAGCTTTCAGTGGTAAAGATCCCTCGAAGGTTGATCGGTCTGGAGCATACGCGGCGCGATACATTGCAAAGAATATTGTTGCTTCCGAACTTGCATATGCGTGTGAAGTCCAATTGGCGTACTGCATTGGAATTGCAGAACCTATCTCCATTAATATTAACACATTTGGTACAGGAAAAATACCCGAATCAGAATTGGTGAAGAAAGTACGGGGGCATTTTCCCTTGAAGCCGGCAGACATCATAAATCATTTTGGACTTAAAATTCCCATTTACCCTGAACCCGCATGCTACGGCCATTTTGGGAATCCACAATTCCCATGGGAGAAAACGGAC
>CAZTDJ010000077.1:0-4059 GCA_964612835.1 Candidatus Woesearchaeota archaeon | reverse complement strand
TTCGCAATCTGCATACAGGGATTCCATGATAAGGCACTTCACGCCCTGTGAGCCAAGCTGTTTCATTCGTGCAAAATTAGGCTTTTTTCCTAGGACTGGGGAAAGATCAAGCTTAAAATCGTTTGCATAGACAATGACTCCTTCAGGAGTGTGGATAGCAACAAGCGATGCTTGAGGAACTGAGTGAGTGATATGAACCAGCTCAATCGTAATATTTTTTGAGATTTTAATGGAAGAATTGGGATTTAATCTGATGATCTCGTTCTGGATGGTGATATTGCTTTCTTTTACAAGCGAGTTGAGAATTTCTAAAGTATATGGCGTTGCAATAATTGGGCAGTTGTATTTGTTTGCAAGGTAGGGGACAGCACCCACGTGGTCGAGATGGGCATGGCTGGGCACAATAGCTTTTACATAGGGCATCCAATCAGAGATTATTGCGTCGTTGGGAATGGCTCTAATTTCAATCAATTTTTTTGGGGATAATTTTTGTATTTCTTCTTCACCCTCCCACTCAATAATTTTTTCCATAAAGAAGCCCATATCGCAAATGATCACTTCATCTCCATACTTGATGGCAGTCATATTGCCGCCGACTTCATTATAGCCACCGACTGCACAAATTTCTATGGGCATTACTTATACAAATATAGGACTTTTTATAAACATTCGTATGGACCTACTTGCGCATCATTCTGAGGCGTTTTTCTTTCTTTTTCCTTTTTCTCTGCCATTTCCACCTCATTTGGCCTTTCTTTTTCCATCGTCGAGAACTTCGCTTCATGATGGTTTTTCTTATTTTTTCTTTTTATAAACCTTTGCCCAGAATATTTATATATCCCTTTTCTTTTAAAATGGGAAGAATGGAAGACGACCACGAGACAGGATTATTTGGCATTAAAATTAGAATGCCCACTCCCCAGGAATTGGAAGATCTTCTTCATCCAAAAAAGAAAGGAGAAGAGAAACCCGTCTCTTTTACTTATGTTCCTGAGCTTAATCTCTCTGTTGCGGATGAAGTTTCCATGTTTAGAAAGGGTTGGTATGAATCTAAGCTTGAACTCCAAAAGAGAGGTTCTCGAATGCTCACTCCTGCAGAATTTTGGACTTATTATTCGTATTGCACAAAAAATAAACCAGAGATTCTTGAAAAGTCCCTACACAATTTTCTCCAAGATGAATGGTTAGACGCCTTTGTTGAAAATAAAAAAGTTGTTATAGGCCCGCATGTTAATTTTGACCAAGAAAATCAAAAAGGATACACCTGTTCTGGCGGAACCACCTACTCAGAAATTTTTCTGCCTGAGAAAGGGAGGTTTGACTTTACAGATATTCATGCAGGGACCGGCACCCCCAGTTCACTGAAGAGTAATGGAGCATTTTCCTATTTACCCACAACACTCCTTTGGGAGGAACGCCATATTTTCTATAAGCTTATAAAAAATGATGAGCTTGAAAATAAGAGAATTGTTCTTTCTTTGCGTTCGCCTTCCCAGCAATCCCCCTATGTTGGAGTTCGTGAAGTTACCGAAGCGCCAAAAAGATGAAGAATTTCTCTCAAATTAAAAGCAGGAAAGTATATCAGGTTGAACTTCGTCACATTTAGAAACCTTATTAAATTTCAAAGTTACTCATTCTTTCAATGATTATCCGCTCTTTCTCAGCAAGAAAAGTTTTCAATTCTCGAAAAGAGTTCACCATTGAGGTTACCGTAAAAACTTCACAGGGAGAGTACATGGCTACTGCCCCTTCTGGAGCTTCACGGGGAAAACATGAGGTTTTACCATATGCTTTTGGAGGAATTGATTCTTCAATCAAACTTTTGAATTCTCTCCACCAATTAAAGAATTTTCACATTGAAGATTTTGAAGGTTTTTCTGATATCGAGGAGATATTTTTTCAGTATGACCTAACACCCCGTCTTGAAAAAATAGGCGGGAACACCATTATCGCATTTGAATTTGCCGTTTTAAAAGCACTTTCAAAAGGAAAGATTTGGCAGTTTCTTAATCCCAATGCAGACCATCTCCCGATTCCGCTTGGGAATTGTATGGGGGGGGGAGCGCATATTACTGGGGAAGGGATGGATGTGCAGGAATTCCTGTTGGTACCGCAAGCAAAATCTTTCCAGGAGATGGGGGGATTAAATCGCAAACTCTACAATCTGCTGGGGAAAAGATTAAGAT
Organism: Candidatus Woesearchaeota archaeon; assembly: GCA_964612835.1. Lineage (GTDB taxonomy): Archaea > Nanobdellota > Nanobdellia > SCGC-AAA011-G17 > JAGVXY01 > CAZTDJ01. Next base: position 1,873 of record CAZTDJ010000077.1, on the reverse strand, counting down.
GTAACAGGAAAACTGATGAGGGAGGGTGGGCTCCGATTATTTCAGACACCCGGGCTTTTGAAGTTTTAAAAAATACACTAGAGGAATGTCAGAACAAAAAGAACACGATTCAAATGGGTATTGATCTTGCCGCTTCCCAGCTTTTTAAAAAAGACAAATATTGCTATAGTTTTTTTTCTGATAAGGAAAAGACAAAAGTTTTTTCAGAAGATGAACAAATAAAATGGATAAACTCCTTGGTTAAGGATTTTGGATTGAAGTATGTTGAAGATCCGTTCCATGAAGAAAATTTTAATTCTTATAAAAAATTGAAACCCCTTTTTAAGAAAACCCTTATTTGTGGGGATGATCTTATTTGTACGAATCTTAAGAGGTTAAAAAAAGCAGCAGTGAACTGCGTGATTATTAAGCCCAATCAGGTTGGTTCTCTCATCAAAACAAAAGAGATTGTTGACTATGCAATGAAGAAGGGAATTAAGGCAGTTATATCCCATCGGTCCGGAGAAACAATGGACGCAACTATTTCCCATCTTGCGGTTGCATGGGATATTCCCTATATTAAATGTGGAATTGTTGGAAAGGAAAGGGAAGCAAAAATTAATGAGCTTATAAAAATTGAGGAAGAGATATCTATAAAGAATTAAGTATTCTTTTGTGTTCTTCCTATCACTTGGCTTTCTTTTGACTTCATCGTTTCTTTTTTTTGATGGGCCTTCATTTTTTCAAGAGCTTTTTCCTGTTTATGATGTTCCCCTGCCCCCTCAATTGATTTTTTTGTTTCTTCTTCAGCAACTCCTTTTTCTTCCATCGCTTTTACTTCTTCCTTTTTTTCTTCTTTTTTCTTTTCTTCAGCAACTGGCTTTTTTACTGGAAATCCCTGCAATTCAACATAACATTTCCCACCATCTTCTTTTAGGCAGTTTACTTCAACTTTTGCAGGAGGATTTTTCATCCCATTTTTCCAGACATACTCATTGAGATTTTCTCCTATTTTTACCATAGTGCTTTTCATATGCCGAGCGACAAATTTTCCAATGGCCACAACAGCCTTCCTGCTTCTTTGATATTTTGGAACCTTCAGCCACTCTCGCCTTAAAGGGATTATATATTTTCTTTCGAGCATCTTTTTACTCCTTTATTTTTGTTCTTTTCCAGTGTCTCTTTACCGCAGTATACTGTGAAGGATGAACTTTTGCGTTCAATCCATGAATCCGAGTAATAACCCAAAAAGGAGCCCATTTTGTTTGTTTTCTTTTCTTCGCGAGCCGAATCTTTTTGGCCCGTTGTTTATACCTGCTCATTTCTTATTGACCTCTTTTTCTTGAACTGGTTGTTTTGGTGTAACAGAAAGTTTTTGTTTTTTTAGCTCTTGAGTTGCAATCTTGTCTAGAAATGATTTTCCTTTTGCCGTAATAATTCTGCCATGGTGCACCCCTCTTTTTGTTTTTTCAACCATTCCTGTGTTTTCAAGCTGTTGCATAATTGTTCTTATGATTTTCCCTGAAGCTATTCTGAATTCTTCTGGCTTATGGCCCCTATTTTTTCTTCCCCCATATTTTACCCTTAATTTTGATACGCCGATGGGGCCGTATACATATACTCTTCTTAAAATTGAAGCCGCCCTCAGATACCACCAGTCTTTTTCAAGAGGGGGCAGGGTTTTAAACTCGCCCGTCTTTACAAATCTTGCCCAATCAGGCATTTTAATTTCCTTCTTGAGAGACTGTGCCGCTTCATGTATCAAGGAAGATGCGTTCTCTTCGTAGATGGTCGCCATTTTTTAGCAAAAGGGAGCTATGGCTTTAAAAAACTTTCTATGAAAGGGGGGTTGGTGCGAAATTAAATAAGTAAGTGAATTTCTCTATTAATCTAG
>CAZTDJ010000076.1:0-4064 GCA_964612835.1 Candidatus Woesearchaeota archaeon | reverse complement strand
ACGCGGACAGCCGGGAAATATTTTACAAAATCTTTCTTTTTGAGGCCGAGAAGCCCAAGCTCTATTTTTGAGGTTTCAAACGCGGAAACAAAGTCAGGATCGCTGGCGATGTTCTGGAGCGTAAGCCCCTTCATGCTTTTAAGATAAGGCTTGAGCCAAGTGATATACATCCGTATGGTGTAATAATGATTTCTCAGCGCTTTCAGCATAAAATTTTTTCTTGTTCTCGTTTCCTTGTGGGTCACTTCTCTCCATACAGTGTACTGCTTCAGCTTGTTGGCGAGCATGTTCTTTACTTTTTCATTGAACTCGAGCCCCTTTATTGTCTTGTCAATATCCTCTGCTTTTTTTATGTCCATGGCGAAGAAGCTGTCCGCGAGGGTGACATAGCCAGGGCCGCCTGTTTGGCTCAGCCCCAAAACAGAGGAGGGATTCTGCGTTCCTCCCTCGACCTTGTCAACCCATATTGTTTTCAATGAAACATCTGCTGCATGGGACGTGCTGCTTTGCTCATAGAGCTGGAGCCTTTCGTCAAGCTGCTTGATCTCCCGAATCATGGGAAAAAGCTGCTGGGTTAATTCATTAATCCCTCGCAAATATCCTGACGCATTCTGCTGCTGCTGCGCTCTCCGCGCCTCAACATGGCCGAAAAGAGTGGAGCTTTCAGAAGCGCCGTAGATGTCCCTCACCTTGAGCACCTCATCACAAAAATAATCCTTCATGCTTCGTAAAAACCAGAAATAGAATTTTTCAATTCCTGCCTGCATATTGTCAATTACCAGCTTATACTTTCTCCCCATAATCTTTCCTTCTGTGATGGGATTTTTTTGTGGTACAACAGGCTCCTGCTCTTTCTTTCCTGTCAGCAGTGTCCTTATGAATGATCCTTCCATTTTGATTTTATTAATTTAGTTATTTATATCCTTTACCCATTGCAGCCTACAAGATGCTCTGCTCCATCTCTTTTGGCTTTGGTAATCCCAGAAGGTGGAGGATGGTTGGCCCAATAGTGGAAAGCCCCATTCCTGATTTTAGAGAGGCTCCTTTTTTTAAAAAGAGCAGGGGAACTTTGTTGGATGTATGAGAAGTTTTCATTCCTCCTGTTTTGAAATCAACCATCTCCTCCGCGTTTCCATGATCTCCTGTAATGAGAATATCCCACTCATCGCGAAAGGGGATAATCTTTTTCATGCACCTGTCTATTATTTCTATCGCTTTTACCGTCGCCTTAAAATTCCCGGTATGGCCAACCATATCTGGATTTGCATAGTTCACCAAAATAAACCCATATTTTTTTTTAGCGAGCGCCTGTACCAATTTTTTAGTGATCTTATACGCGCTCATCTCTGGAGTCGTGTGGTAGTGCCTTACTTTTGGGGAAGGAATAAGTTCCCTTGATTCATTTCTGAATACATTGCCGCTTAATCCATTAAAAAAATACGTGACATGCGCGTATTTTTCCGTTTCCGCGAGTCGCAGCTGTCTGATATTCTTTTTGCTTATAATCTCGCCAACGGGGTTTTTCACATAAAGGGGCTTAAAGATAACAGGAACTCCTGAGCCTTCAACATACTCCACCAAGCACGCAAAATGGAGGTTCTTGACAACATGCCTCTGGAATTGTCCAAAATTTTTTTTTGTGAACGCCCAGGTGAGCTGCCTTGCCCGGTCTGATCGAAAATTGAAAAAAATAACAGAATCGTGATCTTTGATAGTCCCCTCTTCATCAATGATGGTGGGCTTCACAAATTCATCCGTGATGCCTTGCGCGTATGAATCAGAAACTGCCCCGGCAATGCTCTTTTTCTTTTCTCCCTTTCCCAAAACCATCGCGTCATACGCCAATTTGCACCTATTCCACCGGTTGTCCCTGTCCATCGCGTAATATCTTCCCATCACGGTCGCTATCTTTGCATGCGGCGGAAGCTTTTTTTCAAGCAGGTGGATGTAGCGCATCGCGGATTTTGGCAAGGTGTCTCTTCCATCAAGAAATACATGGATATAAATTTTTTTTATGCGGTGCAGTGTTGCAGCCTTGAGCAAAGCAAAAAGATGGTTGATGTGGGAGTGCACCCCCCCCTCAGAAACAAGCCCCATGAGATGCAATCTTGAATTGTTCTTTCGTGTTCTTTCAAGAACCTTGTTCAATGTTTTGTTCTTAAAAAATGAGCCATCCTTGACCGCGTGATTGATTCTTACTAAGTCCTGCTCAAGAATCCTTCCAGCGCCCATATGCAAATGCCCCACTTCTGAATTTCCATCTTGTCCTTCTGGCAATCCCACCCATGTTCCTGACGCATGAAGAAGAGTATGGGGAAACTCTTTGCCTATAAAATCCAGAGCTGGTGTTCGCGCGTGGGCAATCGCATTCCCTTTTTTTTGTGGGCTATACCCGAATCCATCCAGCACGACAAGCAAAACCCTTTTGCCGTTCATTGTAATTTTCCCTTGTACAGATCAAGAATCTCATTGATCTCTTTCTCGGAGATCGAGCACCCCTTAAACCGCAGCCCCCACAGCAACCCTTCAATGAGCTCCATCTGGAGATTATTCGGAAAATTTTTGATGTTGGAAACATATCTTTCTAAAATCCCCAGATCGAACGCGATGAGAAGAAGCTCGACAGACCGCGCCACCTTCAGCCCATGGATCTTTTCCAGCAGCTGAGCCACCAGGTCTTCATTCAGGGAGATATGCCGCTGTGTTTTTTTCCCCATCAGGCTCGCTAATTTCTCGGGGTCCTCAATAATCACCCGTGTTGTTCGCTCATCCACTGCAAGAAGGTCTGCGTCGAGCTCCAAGGCCAAGGCAAGCGCTTCGATTTCCCCCTCTTGAAGCAGTGTAATGGGTTTTCCTCCAGAAAGCACCATATGGTTCGCGAGAGACACGATCTGTTGCGCGTCTTTTTTAAGAGTCGGGCTTTCATACACTTTCAGCACGCCCTGGAAAATCAATGATAAAATCTGGACAGCCTCAAGCTTAAATTTTTTTGTTAAAAGGGGATAATCAATAATCTCATCTTTGACTGCGGGCGTGATGTAGAATTCCCCCCCATATTTTTTCTTCAATTCCTCAAGCACCCACAAGAGATTATTGGTCGCGATAGAGATCAGGGTGCTGCTATCAAAGACAATGCATTTCATTTCTGCACTCCAAAAATCTTTTGCACATATCCCAGCCGCTCTTTCGCGGATTTCGTTTTAATCTCAGAGACATCATGGATATGGCTGTGCCCGATGTAGTCCATAATCTCCCACTTGGAAATGCCCAGAAGATTGGAAACCCGCCCCATTGAAATTCCGTGCTCAAAAATCCTGCTCGCCTTCTTGATTCGCGAATGGTGCAGCACCTCAGAAGCCATCACTCCAATATTGTCCACGAGTTTTTTAATAACCTCAAAGGATTCCCGAATATGGTACTGATAGCTTCCTGCGTCATTTTTTTGCAGGGAAGATCCCGCGAGCTCCAGGTGCTTGGAAATATCCTGCGCAAATATCTTAAAGCTTGGCTCGTTATTCTCTTTTTCAGAAATTTTTCCAAGCGTGTATATCAATATTGCAATAAGGATAGAATCCTCGTCCTGATAGGTTGCGCTATTGTGCAGGGTGTGGTCGCTAATCTGCTTCAGGCGCTGCGCGTCAACATGAAGAACCAGGTTTGCCGCCTCCTGCAACACCTCGATAATGTCCTTTCGTACCTCTTCTTCCATAGCAAAGAAAAAAGAGGGCATTTTATTCTTCCCTAAAAAGAAAACTACTGGCTTTAGCCAGTGGATGAATTTTTTGTATTTTTTGCATGTAAGCCATACGACAAAGACAAACTCCCGCACGATATATAAACAAGAAGAGTATATAAAAATTATGGGTGAAATGGGGAAAATAAGGGCGTACAAATACAGAATATATCCTTCCCAGAAGCAAAAACAAAAGCTTCTTGCCCAATTTAAAATCTGCAGGGAAGTGTTTAATATTCTTCTTGAGGAAAGCAGGGAGCTGAGGACAACACATGCATTTGATTTTAATTCCTTGATCAGGGACATAAAAACAACAGCCCCGCAATACTAT
>CAZTDJ010000075.1:0-4072 GCA_964612835.1 Candidatus Woesearchaeota archaeon | reverse complement strand
AGAGTAGAGCTTAATGCAAGGAGGATTGCGGCGTATCGCTCTTTCATGCTTCCTTAAGAAATATCTTTCTTTATAAAATTTTACTAGAAGAAATTCCGCAATAGCCTTTAAATTTTTTTCCAGCTCATCTCAAACATGCGGTCGAGCGCTTTCGCGAAAAATGGCGTGTTGACCCATATCCCAATATCGCTGTCCTCGTGGAGCTCAATATCATCGCTGATCATGAACATAATCTCTTTCCCATCAACGATGACAAATCGCGCCTTCAATCCATGGTTATCCTTGATATCCACATACTTCCTCATCTCTTGCGCAACCTTCTTGTTTTCCTCGGTGATGGGCGCAAGAATCTTTACTTCAATCCCCCTTTCATGGAGTCTTCTCAACAAATTTTTTATGGAGCCGTATTTTCTCATCAAGCCAGCGCTGCTTGTCGCAATCACTACTTTTTTCTCAGCTTCGTTCAGCATCGTCTTCAAATGATTGTAAAGATTTTTTCTTCCTTTGAGGGCTGCAGAAAGATTGGTGGGTTCAACATGTTCAACACCCTGCTTGTACAGCAGCCGCAATTCATCAAACACGTCGGTGTTTCGCGCATTGTCAAGGCTTTCCATGTGAGCCTCTGATTCCATCGTAACCTGGTTCTTTACCCTTCTCAGCACTTCCTCTGGTTTGACTGCGATATACTCAATCGGCTTTCCGATCTTCATCAGCACAAACCCTCTTTTCTCAAGGCTTTCCAGAACATCATAACATCGTGATCGCGGGACACCACTGATTTCACTTAACTCCCCTGCAGGCGCAACTCCCTTTGAAAGCAAAGAGACCCATATTTTAACCTCGTAAATATTCAGGTCAAATATCGCCTGCAATCTTTTGAGCAATTCGTTCTTCATTATCATTTTTATCTCCTTTCTCCCCCGTAACTAACCTAAAGTAAAAATGACTACTATATAAACCTTTCGTTTTTTACTACTTTAGCAAGACTATTCTAAATTAAAGAATACCCCTTAACGATATGACTTTTGCCTTGCTTTCCTGGGTTTTGAGTCGTTTGGCTTGCTTGACTCCCCTCTTCTGACATCCGCCACCAGCAGGTGCCTGTCATAATCCAAATATTGCCTCTTTAACGCATCGCTTCCAGAATATTTAACCATGGCTCTTGCGATCGCCAGCCGCGCAGCTTCTGCCTGCCCTTGCCATCCTCCCCCATGAACATCAACATCAATATTCACATTCTCCGCGAGATTTCCCGCAATGACCAAGGGCTCCCTCATTCGTTCCCTCGCGAGTTCTGGTTCATACGCATCAAGAAGTAATCTGTTAATTCGAACAACTCCTTTTCCTTCCCTCGCAGTGGCTCTCGCGATCGCCCTCTTTCTTTTTCCTGAAACATGCACGAGGTGTTTCTTCATTGCCGCGCCCCCATTTTCCTTGAGATGGCTTCCATCGTGACAACTTTTTTGTACTGCAGTCTCTTGCTCTCTGCCGCGTCTATTCTCTCTAATTTCTCGTTCTTAAAACCTTCTGGAAGCCCAATGTAACATTTTACCCTTTTCAAAGCTTCCCTGCCCTTTGATTTTTTGTACGGCAGCATTCCCCTGATAACTCTTTTGACCATGCGCTCTGGCGTTTTGGGATAAAAAGGACCATAATTCTGCTGCCCCCTGTGGAGCATCTCTAATTTTTTCTCGAAAATATCCTCTTTATTTCCTGAAACAACAATCTTCTCCGCGTTCACGATCGCGATTTCCTCCCCTTGCAGGGCCCGCTTCGCAATCGATGCGCACAATCTTCCAAGAATCAAATCCCTACCATCAACAATAGTGACCATCATCCAATAATCCTCACATTTTTCCCTTTGGGATTTTTTTTCATCAGCTCTGCAAGCGACAGTGCTTTTCCCGCCTTGCTGATTTTTTCTTGGGCGCCTTTTGAAAATTTCCACGCGGCAACGGTGATACTTTTTTTCAAGCTCCCTGTTGCCAAAACCTTTCCAGGAACCAACGCAACTTCCCCATCCCTGCAGCATCGTTCAATCTTTGAGAGATTTACAGCCCGCATGCTCCGTGTAGGTCTCTCTAATTCTTCTGAGACTCTTCTCCAGAGGTTTACCTGCTCTTTCTTTGAAGCTCTCTTCAATTCCCTCACGGTCTTCTCAAGCTGTAGGTTTGTTTTCATTGTAAGTGCAGGGGACGTGATTCGAACACGCGCACCCACTAAGGGACTAGCCCCTCAAGCTAGCGCATTTGACCAGGCTCTGCCACCCCTGCATACTTCTTGGGGTGAAGAAACCATTTATTAACTTTACCGCTCCTTCACGGAGGAAACGTCCTTCCTAAACTGTTCGAGCTTATCATCCATGAGTTTCATCGCATGCTCGACAATTTCCGCGGGCTTCAACTGTCCCCATGATTCAATATGAACAAGAAATTTATCATCCGCTCCTCGCACATCCACAAGCCCTGTCTTGCAAACATCCGTGCATGCCCCGCATAAAATGCATTTGGTTTCATCAGTGACCTTCAAACTGTTTCCCTCAACAGCATACACATTGGTCGGACATTTTTCAACGCAGAGCTCAGCCATATTTTTTGTAAATTTGCGCTGATCAACCGTGATCATCGGATACTTTTGAAAATAACTGAGGCATGGGCTGAATTTTGCATGGTTCTTCCCTTTTCCCAGAACAGCGGTAGCCGCAAAATCAAGCTGCTGGTTCTCCATCAGTTTCACAATAAGCATATCAGGGTATACTGCGCGCACTTCCTTGTCCTTGAACTTTAAATCTTTTGCATAGACTGCGCAAGGGCCTTTCATCCTCAACGTGACTTTCAGTTGGCAGCTTTGGCATCCCTTTCCCTTGCAGGTGCATTCTTCGGGAAGATTATAACTTTTTAAATCCGTGACAAGAGGGACGAGCCCTAATCGGTGGGCAAGCATTTCATCATACAACACGGAATCATTCTTGTTAAATTCCACCTCATCAATCGCCATCACAGGAACTTCCGCAATCGCTGATCTGCGAAGCGTATTCACAAATGTATAGTCAACTCCCGCAATGGTAAATTTCAATTTATCCTCTTTTTTTTCAAGAACTTTTATTTTCATCATACCCTTCTCCCCCTCTTTCCTCCCTTTTTTCTGCACCCATCATGGGGCAAAGGAGTAACTTCTTCAATATTCCCTATTCTTAAGCCCATTCTTGAAAGCGCCCGTATTGCGGCCTGCGCTCCTGGGCCAGGACTGCTTGGGCCATTGTGGCCCCCCTTTGCCCGAATCTTGATGTGGATAGCGTTTACTCCTTTCTCTATCGCGTTCTCTGCCGCAATCTTCGCTGCCATCATCGCTGCGGTCGGGCTTGATTCAAGCCTATCTGACTTCACAACCATTCCTCCAGAAGCCATGGATAATGTTTCTGTTCCCGTGATATCAGTAATATGAATAATTGTGTTATTATAGGAAGAGTAGATATGCGCCACGCCCCATCGCAATTTTGCTTTATTTTCCATATGATTCTCAAGCCCCTACAGCCTCTTCTATTACCTCCGGCAAAATCTCTTTTTCATCCCCTTCTTTTTTTTCTTCTGTTTTTTCCTCTATTTTTTCCTCTTCTTTTTCTTTAAGCGCCTGTTCTTTTTTTGGAGCTTTTTGATCTTTCTCCTTTTTCCTCTCAGGATGATCTTCATCTGCTAATTTTGAAAAAGGCGAGAACGTGACGGCATCCTCTTCTTCTCTTTTGACAAGATATGATGGGACAGTAATTTTTTTCCCCCTAATTTCTACATGGCCATGCAAGATGAATTGCCTCGCTTGCTTCGCTGTTTTGGCAAATCCTTTTACAAAAACAACACTTTGGAGCCTTCTTTTTAAGAGATGATTCAGCTGAATTCCTAAAATATCCTCTTTTTTTGCTTCCCTTTCAATTAATTTGAGGGTGTATAATTTTTCGAGAAGGTTTTGTTCCTCTTTTTTTGTTTGGGCATCATTTCGCGCGATGAATTTCTTTGCTTGATCCTTGAATCCTTTTAATACATATTCCACCTTCCACATCTCTTTCTTTTTAACTAAT
>CAZTDJ010000074.1:0-4155 GCA_964612835.1 Candidatus Woesearchaeota archaeon | reverse complement strand
AAGGCATGGATTCCCCCAATGATCCCGATAAGGGTAATTAAAGGATGGATCTTCGCAGTTGAGCTCATAATCCCCTGCTTCAAGAACCAGTCTGCGATAAGAGAAAGAACAATAATCCCAAAAATGAGGACGAGTGCTGCTCGGAGATATGAACCTATGGAAAAAAGGTAGATCGAGAGGGGGAGATACACGAATGCGGGCCCTATAAAAGGAAGCATTCCCGCCATTAAAATAAGTAATGCCCACAGCCATGAAAGAGGAATGTGAAGAAGAAAAAAAGCAACCCACGCAAGAACCGCCTGCACCGTGGAGGCAATGATAAGGGCATAAAATGACCCATACACCAGCGCGGAAAATTTATCGATAACCATCTTTTTATATTTCTGTTGGACGGGGATCAGCGAGATTAATTTTTTGGATAAACTCCTTCCTGCCTTGAAGATGTAAAAAAGAACAAACAGCATAATGAATATCCCAAGAATGCGTTGGGGGATGGAAAGGAAAAAATCTTTGAGGAGATCAATAAAAAAAGTGATTGCCTGCTCCACATTCAGGTTGATTGAGCTGCCAAGGAACCCCGAGGTGTAGGAAGAGATCCATGCGTTGATCTGCTGGATGTCAATATACCGCCGGACATTCATTAGATAAGACACCACAGGATTCAAGAAAACAAAAATAGGGAGCATAAATATCGCAATAAGGAAAAAAATCATGAATGATGCCCTGAGCGTTTCATTTTTTACAAAACGCGCGACATAGGTATTTACGGGATACAGAAGATAGCCAATAACAATGGCCCACAGCAGTGCGCTGAAAACAGGTTTGAGGATGAGGAAGGCAAGGGACGCAACAAGAATAAAGACGAGCGCAGAGATACCAACATTTTTTAATTCTTCCCTTTTCATACCTTTCTTTTCCCTTTGAAATTTATATTCTTTTCTAAAAAGAAAACTGCCAGTTTTAGTTAGCAGATGAATTTTTTGCACCAATCACCAATAATTGAAAATGTTTCAATATTTCTGAAAACTTTTCGGATTTTTGTTGGAAAAGTTAATAAACTCCTAATGTTCTCCTTCCTTCATAGGGCTGGACGAGCCCGAATCAACGCCTTTGGACATCAAGACCTCCGTAAACTTGCTTCGGCAAGGGACCGAGTCTGGTGGATGAATTAGGAACTACACGCGGTGAAATAGACGCTGGAAGCTCCACGCATGAACGGGGAGAGGATGTCACAAATTAAGGACAAAATTAGTTGGTAATATGATTAGTATTATTGGCGCGGGGCCCGCAGGGGGGTATGCTGCATACCTTTTAGCAAAGGCAGGAAAAGACGTTTCCCTTTTCGAAGAGCACGCAGCTATTGGTATCCCTGTGCAGTGCACTGGCATTTTAACCTCTGCAATTTTTGATGTGATGGAGGTTCCTAAGAATACTGTTGTCAACAGAATCAAGAATTTCAGGTTTATGGGTCAAAAAAATACCGCTGAGATTTCTATGAGGCATGAGAACATCATTGTTGATCGCGCAAAGTTTGATGAATCAATTTGCAATAATGCGGTGGATGCAGGAGCAAAGCTCTATGTGAAAACGCGGTATGAAGGATTTAATGGAAAAGAGATCTTCACGAATCAGGGAAATTTTAAAACAGACATCTTGCTGGGAGCTGACGGCCCCTTTTCCCGCGTTGCCCATACGAATGGATTGCTAACCAAGAGAGAGTATGTGTATGGGATGCAAGCCACTGTCGCTGGCAATTTTGAGAAGGACACCGTGGATATCTATCCTGGGCTCAGTGAATTTGGATGGGTTGTCCCAGAAAATGAATCTCTTGCAAGAGTGGGAGTAGTCGCACGCAAAGCTCCGAAAGACGAGTTCAATGCGCTTGTGAAAAAGTATGGAAAGCCTGTGTGTTATAGCCATGGGCCAATCCCTCTCTATTCCCCCTCGCACCCAACGCAGAAAGGCAATGTGTATCTTGTAGGGGATGCCGCAGCTCATGTCAAGGCAACAACATATGGCGGAATTATTTATGGGGTCATGGGGGCGCAGGAATTCGCGAAATCAATATGCGAAAATAAAGACTATACTCGGTTGTGGAAAGAAAGATTTGGAAAAGAGCTTTGGATTTCTTTGAAGATGCGGCAAGCCCTGAACAAGCTTACCCTGGAGGATTATGATCGTTTGACCCACCTCATTTCCAAAAAAGCGGTTATGGACATTTTTGGGAGCGTTGAGAGAGATTTTCCTTTGAGGATGGTGCTGAAACTCCTAATTAAAGAACCACGATTTTTTGCCTATGCACTGAAAGCGTTCTGAGAAAATTTGAAGTAGCATATTATTTAAGTAATTTTAAAAGATCATCTAAGCTTATGTCTGCCTGTTTGAGTATGCTTTTTAGCGTTCCTTTGGCAAGTTCTTGATGTAGCGGAACAGGGATTGTTATTTTTCCTTTTTCTTTATCGAACTTGTTTAAAATAGCATGACTTCCCCTTGTTCTAACATGTTTAAAACCTACTTTAAAAAGAACCCTGAGTATGTCATTACCTAACAACACTGGCAGTTTTGGCATTTGTGGTTATCTCGATCACAGAGAAGAATGGAGGTTCTTCTGCTAACCCCAATTTTTTGTATTTATTGGGTTGTTCCTCGAGATAAAGATCGATAGCCTCCTTAATATTTTTTAAGGCTTCTTCTGTTGTTTTTCCTTGGCTTGTTATTCCCAAGTTTGTACAATGAGCAACAAATACGGGCTTCCCCGTACTCAATTTTTCTTTATTGATTACAACATCTGCAAAGTATTTTTTTGCCATATACATATTTAACGCCCCCATTTATATAAGCCTTTTGCGATAACATAACAATGCCTTTTTATAAGCCTTTACAAGAAAAATTAGAAAAATCTCCAAGATCTTTTTAGTCACATATCATTTCCAATTAAGTTACTGGAGCTTTTTCGGCGATAAAGTTAAATAATCTTCTATATTCTTTTTGCTCGTGGCATCTCCTCTTCAACAAGTGATTACATGGCTTGATCAAGCAGGATTCTATGAGGTGGTTGTTCCCTTCGCATTCATTTTCGCGATTACGTATGGATTTCTTCACGCCACTAAAGTTTTTGGCGTTGCAAAAAACGGAAAGCCAAAAAGGAGTATTAACGCAGGAGTTGCCCTCGCCTTTTCCCTTTTCTTTATCATTGCGAAAACATTGGTGGCAGGGCTCAACCTTTTTTTAGGCAATCTGGTGATGGTCGTGATTGTCCTTCTTGGAGTCGCCTTGGTTTTTGGATTTTTAAAAATACCATTCAAATCTTCATGGGTGAGATGGTTTTCGCTTTTTCTTTTTCTTGGATTGGTTGTAGCTACATTTAATCTGTTTTCCCTTGTTGTTGAACTCGTTGACTATCTTACCACCCCTTTTGCGTTTATCGTGTATATCATTCTTTTTATCGTCCTCTCCACATTGAAAGTGTACCAGAAAGGAAAGAAGGAGCCTGAAGAGAAAAGAGAAATCCCCAGAGAAGAGGTTGGCGAATTTGCATCAAAAGTTCCAAAGAAAATAGGAGAAATTGGAGAAGAGGACCTTAAAAAGCAAGGATTTCGGCTGCGGCCCTAAATTTCATAGATCTGAATTCTTTTGATTTCCTTGTCTTTTTCATCAATATCCATTTCATAAAAAATATGGGGCGCGCTTCGTATTTTGACTAGGTCGTTTGAATTAAAGACGTTATGATAGTGGATATGGCCGCCCAGCACTCCCTTTACCTTTCCTCGTTTTTTGGAAAGCGCTGTTGAAAGTCCTGCTCCGCTTCCATAATTTTTATTTCCTTCCATCGCCATTTCATCAATCCCTTTGTGGGTGAGAAGATAGTCAAAATCGTTTTTCATGACTCTTTGATACTCTGGATTTTGGGCGATTAGTTCATTGAGTATTTTTTCCTTTTTTCCAACGCCTGCTTGTTCATATTTTTCAGCTATGGATATAAGCTGTTCTTTGACCAGGTCAATGTTTAAATGAGGGAACAATGCAGCAGGCAATCCCATAATGCGCTCATAGGAATTAACCGCTCCCAAAAAATTTATTCCTTTTACTGAAAAAGGGTCCGTCCTGTCAATATGCTTGGTGTTTTTCATTTCATAGAAGGTTATAGGGTCATGG
>CAZTDJ010000073.1:0-4163 GCA_964612835.1 Candidatus Woesearchaeota archaeon | reverse complement strand
AAGGTGAGAAATTGGAGACAAAAGATTGGTTTTTTGTGGGCGTAGAGGCGGTTATCTGGTATTTCTTTGTGTATTATCTGCTGTACAGCATGAAGAATCCGGTTAATCTCAAAATAAGCGCCCTTGTATTGATAGTTTTGGCTTACTTCGGCGCGTTTTCGTGCCCCTGGTTCAGGCACACATGCTCGTTCAAGGAATTGTTCGGGAAAAAAAGGACACAGAAGAAAAAATAAGGGAGCGTTGAAATGAAAAATTTACATGAACTGGAAAAGAAAGTAGAGGGAGAAATAAAAAATTTGATGTATATTCGATATTACCAGGACTATTCCACGTTGATTGATTGCCTTTCAGAAATACATAAAAATTATGGTTCTAGGGAAGTTGATCGATTAATTGATCACTATGGGTTATATGAGCTAAAAGGAAAGATAGGGAAGAGATAACAATATACGCTGGGGAAGCAAGGGGGCTGGTGAGCCGCTCGCCAGAGGATAATGGAGCGGACATGAAGCGGATTTTTGAGGGAGAATAGCGTTCTCGTATTCTTTTCCGCGTGGAAGGCTCTTTCCAAGCAGCTCCGAAAAAGTTAAATAATCCTCCCTCCTTTTTTAATACCAGAGGTGGACTATGGAAGACGAATTGCTTTTTTTTACCGGCGCAGAATGCAGCCATTGCCATACCATGAATCCGTTGGTTGAGAAGCTGGAAAAAGAGGAAAAGGTCAAGGTGAAAAAGCTCGAGGTCTGGCACAATTCCAAGAATCTCGCTGTCTTGCAGAAATATGACAAGGGCCATTGTGGCGGAGTTCCTTTTTTCTTTAATACCAAAACAGGCAAGTGGATCTGCGGAGAAGCCAGCTACGAAAACCTGAGAAAATGGGCGCTCGAGAAATGAGGAAACCGGAGTGGCTGAAGATACGGCCTCCTGAGCCCGGAGCTTTTCCCGCGTTGAAGCAGGCGCTAAGAAATCGCAATCTTCACACAGTATGCGAGGAAGCCCATTGCCCCAACATGGCTGAATGCTGGAGCAAGGGGACAGCGACCTTCATGATTCTGGGAGACACGTGCACGCGGGCATGCAGGTTCTGCGCCATAAAAACAGGAAACCCCAAAGAATTTGTGGACATGCACGAGCCAAGGAAAATTGCCCAGGCTGCAAAAGACATGAAGCTGGATTATGTTGTCCTTACTTCTGTTTCAAGGGATGATTTAGAAGACAAGGGAGCATCGCATTTCGCGTCCTGCATCAAAGAAATTAAGAGCATGTCAAAAGATATCTTTGTCGAAGTTTTAATCCCTGACTTTCATGATCCTCATTTCCTGAGGAAGATTGTTGAAGCTTCCCCTGATGTCATTGCCCACAACATAGAAACAGTCAGGCGGTTGCAGAAATCAGTGCGGGACAAAAGATTCGGCTATGAATCCTCTCTTCGCGTATTGCAATCATCAAAGGAGATGAACAAGAAGATGTACACGAAATCCTCCATTATGCTCGGGCTTGGAGAAACTGAAGAAGAGGTTGTTCAAGCAATGAAAGATTTAAGAGATATCGGCGTGGATTTTTTAACGCTGGGGCAGTACTTGAGGCCGAGCGATTGGCACATAGCAATACAGGAGTTCATACCGCCTGAAAAATTTGAAAGCTACAAAAAAATAGGGGAGAATCTGGGATTTCTGTATGTTGCCGCAGGCCCATTTGTCAGAAGCTCCTATAACGCCGGAGAATTTTTTATCAAGAATGTCCTGCGGAGGGCAACATGCTGATAGACGAATATGACCCCCTTGAGATGGAGATGTTCCAGGTTGTTGACGAGAATGGAAAGGTCGTGAACAAGAAGGAATTTCCTGATGTAAAGGATGAGTATATAAGAAATCTGTATGAAAAAATGGTTCTTACCAGAGAGCTTGACAAAAAAATGCTGAGCCTGCAGAGGCAGGGGCGATTAGGGACTTTTGCCCCTTCCTATGGCCAGGAGGCAGCGCAAGTGGGAAGCGCGGCAGCCCTTGAAAAAAGAGACTGGGTATTCCCTTCCTTTAGGGAGTGGGGAGTCATGGTGGCAATGGGCGTTCCCATGAAAAATATTCTCCTCTATAATAAAGGGTATGAGGAAGGCAGCAAGTTCCCGGAAGGCATGAACTTATTTCCCATTTCGATTCCTGTCAGCACCCATATGCTGCACGCTGTCGGCGCAGGCATTGGCTCAAACATCAAAGGAGATAATATTGTAACCGTTGCGTATTTTGGCGATGGAGGAACTTCAAAAGGAGATTTTCATGAGGCAATGAACTCCGCAGGAGTTTTCAAGGCTCCCACCATATTTTTTTGCCAGAACAACCAGTATGCAATCTCTATGCCGAGGGACATGCAGACAGCCTCAAAAACACTTGCCCAAAAAGCAGCAGCATACGGCATGAAAGGAATTATGGTTGATGGCAATGACATTTTCGCAGTTTACAGGCTGATGAAAGAGGCAGTTGCGTATGCGAGAAAAAAGAATCCCATCATGATAGAAGCAGTCACTTACAGGCTCGGCCCGCACACGACATCTGATGATCCTTCCCTGTACAGGACAAATGAAGAAGTCGAGCGCCTGAAAAGCAAGGATCCCATCAAAAGGATGCAGCTGTACATGAAGGAAAACAATCTCTGGAACCCGCAGTATGAAAATGAGATCATGGAGCTCGCGAAGAAAAAGGTTGATGAGGCAGTGAATGAGGCAGAGTCTTTCCAGAAACCAGCGCCAGAAGAAATTTTTGAATACATGTTCAAGGAAAAAACAATTCCTCTGAAAGAGCAGCAGGATTATCTGAAGAGGTTCTCCAAATGAATCTTAATATGGTTGAGGCATTGAACCTTGCTATGAGGCAGGAGATGGAAAAAGATGGAAGGGTACTTGTGTTTGGCGAAGATGTGGGAAAAGAAGGCGGGGTGTTTAGGGTTACTGAGGGGCTGCAGAAAAAATTTGGGAAAGAAAGGTGCTTTGATACGCCTCTTGCCGAATCCGCGCTTCTGGGATTGTCTATAGGATTGTCTGCGTATGGATTACGGCCTGTCGCGGAAATACAATTCAGCGGATTTTCATATTCTGTTTTTGAGCAGCTGATCTGCCATGCTTCACGATTGAGAAACAGGTCAAGAGGAAGATATAGCTGCCCTCTGGTTTTACGGATGCCGTACAGCGGCGGAGTAAAAGCCCTTGAGCACCACTCAGAAAGCATGGAAGCATTGTATGCCCATATCCCCGGTATAAAAGTTGTTATTCCCTCAACGCCCTATGATGCAAAAGGTTTGTTGGTTTCAGCGATAAGAGACCCTGATCCTGTTATTTTCATGGAGCCCAAAAGAGCGTACAGGGCGTTCAAGGAAGAAGTTGATGAAAAAGATTACGCGATTGCGCTGGGAAAGGCGAAGATCATCAAGGAAGGAAATGATGCTACAGTCATAAGCTGGGGCTCAATGGTGCATGAGTGCAGGAAAGCAATTGAAAAACTTCCGTACAGCGTTGAGCTGATAGACATCAGGACCATTTCCCCTTTGGATGCAAGCACGATAATAAACTCTGTCAAAAAAACAGGAAGGGCTGTGATTGTCCATGAGGCTCCAAGGAGTTTTGGCGCTGGCGCAGAGATATCCGCGTTGATCAATGAACGGGCTTTGTTCAGCCTTGAGGCTCCTGTGGAGAGGGTGACAGGATTTGACACGGTCATGCCCTATCCCATGAAAGAAGAGCAGTATCTTCCGAATGAGGCAAGGATTGTTGACGCGATAAAAAAAGTCATGAGTTATTAAAATGGCATTTGAATTCAAGTTTCCTGATGTTGGCGAAGGAATAACAGAGGGCGAGATTGTAAAATGGCATGTCAAAGAAGGTGATGATGTACAAGAAGACCAGGTTCTTGCCGAGATTGAGACTGACAAGGCAATTGTTGAGATGCCCTCTCCTAAAAGCGGAGTTGTTTTGAAAATACTGGCGAAAGAAAATCAGGTTGTAAAGGTTGGCCAGATTCTTGTTGTTATCGGGGAAAGGGGCGAGGCAGTAGAAAAGAAGTCATATGGCGTTGTGGGAGAATTGCAATCATCTGAGGAGGTTATTGAGCATGTTCCTGAAAGCGAGGCAAAGCAGGCTGAAGGAAAAGTTCTCGCGACACCTTTCGTCAGGCAGT
>CAZTDJ010000072.1:0-4298 GCA_964612835.1 Candidatus Woesearchaeota archaeon | reverse complement strand
GATAATCATTTCCCCTATGAAAATTCAGCAGTGGAAAGACAGAAAAATTGTTCCAAAAGAGAACTATCTTCTACCACCCTCAAAAACGCCAGAACTTTTAAAATTAAAACCTCAAGAACTGCTCGGCATTTTAGAAAAATCAGGGAGACCCCTCATCAAAAGGCTTGCGGCAGACCTGGGTCTTGGAAACCTTGTTGCAGAAGAAATATGCAAACGCGCGCATCTTGAAAAGGAAGAAAAAAAGATAAAACTCGAAGATTGTGAAAAAATCATTCTGTCCTTCAGGGAATTATTTCATTCTCCTATCCATGCCTTGTGCACAAAAGAAACCGTATTGCCTTTTGAATTCCAAAGTAGAGCAGAAGATGAGAAAACATTCTTCAACTCTTTCAATGAAGCAGTGGATTTCTTTATCCAGCGCCAAGAAGAAACAGAAGAAAGCGCGGAGAGTACGATCCCCTACACAAAAGAAAAGGCGAGAATAGAAACCATGATGCGCATACAGGCCTCACATCTTGAAACGATACAGAAAGAGGTTGAGGAATACACAAAAAAAGCAGAACTGATATATACCCATTACAGTTTTGTCCAAGGGGTATTAGAAACAATAAGAAACGCGAGGGATAAAAAGGTGCCGTGGGAAGAAATCAAAGAGAAGCTAGGCAAAAAGGGAATTGAGGTAATCCCTGAAAAAGGGAAGGTTATTGTCGCCCTAGAGGGAAGCTGATGGAAACATTCGTACAACGATATAAAATGATGGGCGCAGAAGTAACAACCCCGTTCAGATGCAGAAAAAGTTTGAGGGTGAACACCATCAAAATAAGCGCCGAAAATCTAAAAAAAAGGCTGGAAGCAAAAAGCATTTATGTAGAAAAGATAGCATTCACAAAAGAAGGATTTTATTATGACGCAAAATTTTCTCTCGGCTCGACGCCAGAATATCTGCTCGGCCTTTATAATCTGCAAGAAGCGGCTTCCCAGCTTCCTGTTGAAGTGCTTAAACCGCGCGGAATATGTTGGGACATGTGCGCTGCGCCAGGCCAAAAAACAGCGCAACTTGCGCAGTCTTGTGATGCGGTTATTGCGACGGAAAAGAATCAGAAAAGGCTGGAAGCTCTCAACAACAACATGGAAAGGCTGGGAATAAAAAATGTCATAAGCTATAATGAAGATGCGAACCAGATGGTAAAAAAATTTGATTATATTCTTCTTGATGCTCCATGCTCCGGCAACTTTGCAAATGATCCCCAATGGTTTGCAGAAAAAGACGTCAGAGAATTCAGGAAAATGGGAATCATCCAGAAACAGCTCCTCAAAACCGCGATACGAAATCTTAACACTGGGGGTTTCATGGTGTATTCAACCTGTTCACTTGAACCTGAGGAAAATGAAGAGGTCATTGATTGGGCATTAAACAAATTCAGCATATCGCTTGAACCAGTCCCTTCAATCGGCAGTCCTGGATTAACGCAGGTTTTTGGAAAAAAGATCTCTCCAGAAATAAAAAAATGCAGGAGGTTGTGGCCCCATGAAACAAAAACACAGGGCTTTTTCATGGCAAAAATAAGGAAAAATGATTGATGAGTTTATCAGCCAATTCACAGAGAAAAAGATTGAATATATCAAGAAGGGAGAGGAATATTTCCTCCAGAATCCCTTCCTCCAGCACATCACCTCTACCATCCCTTTCAAACCATCAAGGATCGGGCTTTTTTTAGGAAGAGAAAAAAGAAAAAATTTTGTTCCCTCGCTTGCGTTACTCGGGCTGATTTCACCATTCTCTACAAAGAAAGTCTTTTTGAATGAGAAACAGGAATGGCTCTTCGTCTGCAAGAGGGATATCTTCTTAAAAGAAGAGCCTGCCGCTTATGAAGGGCACGTCTTGATGCAAAATGCCAATGATGAAAATCTGGGCTTGGGGAAAATAGATAAAAAGAGAAGACTTATTATAAATATCCTTGACAGGGGAGATTTTTTGAGGAGAGAAAGGAACCATGGCCCTTAAGCTATACAATGATCTGAGCAAAAAAATAGAGGTTTTCAAACCGATAAAGAATCATGAAGTGCGTATCTATGTATGTGGACCAACAGTATATGATAATATCCACATTGGAAATGCACGGACGTTTCTCACCTTTGACCTTCTCAAAAAGTACTTGCAATACAAAGGCTACAAGGTTATCCATGTCCAAAACGTCACAGACGTGGGCCACTTAACTGAAGATGACGCAAGAAAAGATAAAATCATCGCAAAAGCAGAAAAAGAGCATATTACTCCTTTGGAGGTTTCAAAGATATATACTCAAAGATATTTTGGGATTTTAGAACAATTGCGCATGAGTAAACCAGATTTTAATCCAAAGGCGACTGAACACATCAAAGAAATTCTTGAGATGACTCAACGACTTATCGATCTCAACTATGCCTATGAATCACATGGTTCTGTTTACTTTCGAATCAGGAAATTCAGAAACTATGGAAAATTATGTGGCAATAAAATCAATAATCTCTTTGCAGGGGCAAGGATAGAAGTAAGCAAAGAAAAAGAAGACCCGTATGATTTTGCACTGTGGAAAAAAGCGCCAGCAGAACATGCCATGAAATGGGAAAGCGCGTATGGCCCAGGATATCCTGGATGGCATATTGAATGCTCGGTAATGGCGCTGAAGTACTTAGGGAAAACCATTGACATTCATGGAGGGGGCAAAGACTTAATTTTTCCGCACCATGAAAATGAGATTGCTCAGTCTGAAGCATATAGCGGAAAAAAATTTGTCAATTTTTGGATTCACTCTGAATTCCTCAAAATTAATGGGGAAAAGATGAGCAAAAGTCTAGGAAACTTTCTTACAGCAGAAGCTGCCATAGAGAAGTGGGGTGCAGAGGTAATACGGTATTTCCTCCTCTCCCACCACTACCGGACAGAGCTTAATTTAACCGATGAGGCAGTAGAAGCAAAAAAGAATGAATTAGCACGATTGCAGGAGTTTGTCTGGCGGTTGAAAGAAATAAAAACAGAAAAAGGAAAAAGTATCACCAAACGCCTTCTAAAGATGGAGAAAGAATTCGAAGCGCGTATGGATTCTGATTTAAATATCTCCGCAGCACTCGGTTCCCTTTTTGAGTTTATTGCAGATACCTACCAGCTGATAAACAAAGATCTCCTGAATAAAAAAGACTCAGAAGATATTGTTGAATTCCTCAAAAAAGTAAACTTCCTCCTTTGTGTTCTTCACTTTGAGAAGGAACAGGCGGATAAAAATATTTTGAAACTTATTAAAGAGAGAGAACGTGCAAGGGGTGGGGGGGATTTCAAGACCGCAGATAGAATCAGAACAGAATTGAAAAGCTTCGGGATTGTTCTTGAGGATACCAAAGAAGGGACGCGATGGAAGAAAGAATGAAGGTTGAGATAGACATCTCTAAAAGCCTTGAAGAAAACGCGGCCGCATATTATGAAAGAGCAAAAAAGTTAAAAGCAAAAATAAAGGGCGTCGAGAAGATCATTGAAGAAGCAAAAAGGAAGCTTAAAAATCTCGAAGCGAAAAAGAGTATACAAAAGAAAAAGGCAGAACCCAAGAAGGAAGAAAGAAAAAAGGAGTGGTATGAAAAATTCCGGTGGTTTTTTTCCTCCGGAGGGTTTCTCTGCATCGGAGGGAGAGATGCAACAACTAATGACATCATCATCAAAAAATATGCGGAAGATGGAGATTTAATTTTCCATACGGATATTATCGGGAGTCCCTTCTTCGTTATCAGGGGGGAAGGAAAAAAAATTGATGAAGAGACAATCAAAGAAGCGGCACAAGCGACTGCATCATATTCGCGAGCATGGAGGGAAGGATTTGGAACAACGGAAGTATACTGCATTGGTCCGGAACAGGTAAAAAAAGAATTAGGCTTGCCAAAAGGAACATTCATGATCCATGGTCAACGAAAGTACTTCAAACCAGAACTAATTGTTGCCATAGGATTCACCGATAAAATTATAGGTGGCCCACCATCTGCCATTATAAAAAAAACAGATAAATATGTCCTTCTGAAACCCGGAGATAAAAAAACAGCAGAGATTGTCTTGTTCATCAAAAAAGTCGTGGGGGGTTCTGCTGATGAGATACAGGGATTTATCCCTGCGGGAGGATGCGCTATCAGTAAATCATGTCAACTACCGAACCAATGAATTGGTTGGTTTGCAATTAATATCCGACTGCTTTTTCTGCAAAGAATTGCAATCTTCATTTACTATTGCTATTGGCTTGTTGACTAAAGCCTGCTCAAAAAGGATTTTGCCGATTTGA
>CAZTDJ010000071.1:0-4372 GCA_964612835.1 Candidatus Woesearchaeota archaeon | reverse complement strand
ACCGGCAGAAGCGCAAATTGGCTTTTGGGGCAAAAGACATGGAGGGTCTTCTTCAGCAAATTGTAGCTGACTACAAGCAGACTCTCAATTGGTTTGAAAAGCAGCCAGAGATTGACACAGAAAAGATATGCAGCGTCGGGATCAGCATGGGCGGCATAAAAAATGTAATTGTTTCGGGGCTCGATGACCGGCTGAAGTACAACGTGTTTATCCTTGCGGGAAGCACTGATGAAATTCTTTCAAAAACAAAGGAAAAGAGAGTAAGGGAATTAGTGCAGGAAGCATAGAAACATATGCCTGAGGAAGAATTTATCAAAGAGCTTACTGGGCCGGGAACGACCAATCCTCAGCATTTTGCAAAATATATCGATGCGGAAAATGCGTTGATGGTTATTGCGGCATTTGATCACATCGTTCCGAGAAGTGCAAGCAAGAAATTAAGGAAGGAAATGGGAAAACCTGAAGCATATTTTATCCCCGCTGGCCATTTGACAAGCATTGTCTACCTTCCTTCCATTAAAAGGAAGTGCATCAAATTTTTTAAGAAAGAGTTTAAGGAAGAAGATTCTTCTCAAAAAGGCCACGATTAATACTCGTCAAATTCCTTTTGTATGTTGATATACACGTAATCTTGGTAGCATGCTTTCTTGTTCTTTTTAGCTACTGCGAACCACGCTTCCAAGCTGGTGATATCCATGATGACGCAATTAAGATTATCTGTCATTGCAAAACTCTTGTTCCATTCCATGATCTTTTCAACATTTACTTTTTCATTCTGGAGATTGCTTAATGTTTCATATATCGAATTTCCTGTGCCCCCCCCGTAAATGATTTGGGGAATTCCTTTTGCAGATCTATCTTTTTTAACTGCGCCGCGTCCGCTCATATGCGGATAATCCTCGCCAGGCAAACTTACATGAAAAGCGTCTCTTGAGGCATATACCCCGATGCCCTTTCCGCTTTTGTCACCAAAAACATAGAAGTATGCGTTCGTTCGTTGGTCAGCAGGCAATTCTGCGATTTTTACCGCTTCTTCAGCAGTCGAGGAATTTTTTAGGACGTCCCTGAGCAGGAAAGGCATGGGCTTTCCCGTGAGATATTCATTCTCTTGCGGACCTCCCGTCATCTGGCCAACCCCTACACCTTTCTCATTCATTCCCGTAATGCAGCCAACAAATCCAGCAGTGCTGAATATCGCATACTCATTTCCGGTTTCTGGGTGATAGACAATAAGCGTGGGAAATTTCTGCGCTTTTGCCTGCAAGAACCAATCAAGAATCCTTACCTGGAGCGTGTGATTGTTTTCAGTGACTGATGGGGGAAAAACGATATTGCTGCACGCATTTTCCGCAACTTCGGGAAGGATATGGGCTAAGTGCACAATTTTTGCATCAACCCCTGAGCCGTCAGCGATCCCTTGCATCTCTTCCTTGTACTCTGGGCTGATAAAAGGCTCCATTTTTTTGTATGCGAGTTCAAGATTTTCCAGCGGGCTTAGGTCCTTTTCTAAATCAAAAAAACTCTCTGACTTTTTTTTAATCCCATATTCTCCAAACCCCACAAAATACGGAAGAAATTTTTGTATTTGATTTTTAAGCAACCTGCCATGCTGATAGCCCATTTCATAGGGGGTGCCGCGAACATGAAGGACATGCAGCGTTCTTCCGCCATATCTTATTTTTTCAAGAGATGCCTTTTTCACAACCGCTTCAAGATCTTGAGTAACCACTTGTTTCCCTTCCGGGAGGTGTGATGTATGCCCATGAATTTGGGATGTTAAAGCCATCCTCCCCAGAGCAGCGCAGCCCGTAAAAACGGTGGTACTCGAAGCAAGAAGCAATGCGGTCAGCCCTTTTTTTAATGATGGATTCATGGCAGGATAAAGAGAGAGCCCTTCTTTATAAAATTTGTTCTTTAAAAAAGAAAGCTGCGGACAGAGGGATTTGAACCCCCAAGTGTCGGTCTGGAGCCGACCAGTTTGCCGTTAGCTTATGCCCCCTGTAGAACTTACATAAAAATCTATGATTAAATAGTTTTCTAAAAATAAAAACAGCTAAATGAACTGATCAACCTTTTTCCTCGCAAGTTCCCGTTTCTTTTGGTGCTCTTTCAAGAAGGAGTTTATTTTTTTAATCGTAATCTCTTTTAATTCAGAGGTCAAGAGCTTTCCTGATAGGTACTCATCATGAATCTTTTTCAATTTCTTGTCATCCTCCTCGAAAAATGTCAGCCACTGGTAGCACACATCAACATCAGGATTCCCTCCCATTCTTCTATGTTCCTCTACGGTTGATTGACCCCCTGAAAAAGCGTATTTTCTAATTTTCTTTTCTACCACTTCGGGAGCATCCGTAAGCGCGATGTAGGATTCCTCTTTTGATGAGGACATTTTTCCTCCCTGGAGGCCAGGAAACATTTTTACAAAAACAGCGGAAGGCAACGTAAACCCATGGCTTTGTTTCATTCGTGATGCAATATCTCGCGCAAGATTAAGATGTGGCAATTGATCAACCCCCACAGGAACAACGACAGGCCTTGGACCCCCATTTTCTTTGAGCTGGGGATGCAGGATATCCGCAACCTGGGTAAATATCGCCATTATTTTTTCAGGGCTTAATTCCCCATAGATCGCACGTAATTCATTCATGGTAGTTTTTTTTGATGCATATTTGCTGAGATTCATGTACTCTCGAGGGCCTTCGCTCTGAAAATAAAATTTCGTATTTTTCTTTTCTAAACCTAGGGCAATATAGTTAACCAAATACTCTTCAATGGCCATCCTTCTTGCCTCTTCCCTTTCAATATTCCGTGTCAAATGCGCCTCAATATCCGCCGCAGTGACATAACATTCCGCTCCTAACTTCTGAAAGAGGATGATGAGGTCAGCAATGACTTTATGGCCCAGGTGAAATTTTCCGGAAGGCATCAGGCCAGTCATCATGACAAATCTCTTTTTATTTTTTAATGCATCAAGAATACCGCCAAAATCCTTATGCCCAAACACGATGCCCCGGGTGAAATAATGGTGCTTGAAAGGAAGCTTCTTACCGAGATTTTTTATATTTTCAATTCCAAAATTCTTCATTACCGCATCATAATCTTTGACTTGAACAGAGGACCAGGGGTCAATTGTTAAAGATTGTTCCATATATCTCAAAGAATGATTAACCCTTATAAATATTTCTCGCGGGGGAAAGTAATTGTCATCTAAGAAGGATCATGCAGCCTTCTTTCTTTCAATGTCTCCCGCAAGCGGTAGAGCAGAATAAAATTCGTTGCAAGGGGAAGCGCGTTCCAGTCGATTTTTGATTTTGGAGTTTCCCTGTACCCCCTTATCCATTTGGGAATGCCCCATCCAGGAGTTCTCTCATTTCCATATTCCCTGCTGGTATGAAATCCGTGAAGGAAAAATGCGAGCTCGACCGCCCTTGCAGGGGTTTGCAGATTTGGCTTTAAAGTATACGTCAAATATTTTGCCCTTTGTGCACAATAGCGAAGAATTTTTTCCTTTTCTTTTTTATCATCGGGCATGTCTTTATAAAAACAAAGCTGCCCATTTCTTTCTTCTCCCTGAAGGGGATAATTTCCATAAAATTCCGGCAAAACCAATTGAGATTCAAGATTGGGAACCTTTAATTTTTCAACATCGCCGTCCTTTGCGGCGAAAATAGGTTTTCCTGATTCCGCATCTTTTTCTGATTTTAAGACAATGCCCTCTTTCAGTAACTGCTTTGAAAGGTCTCTGTAATAGCGGGCTTCGTCGTCGGCTCTTTCAACCAATGTTTTTGTTGACAAGTAGCGCGAGCCAAAAAACGCGAAAGCGAGAGAAGGGTGCACAAAATTATCAAATTCAATAGTCTTCCCATTGTTCCAGAGATGATTCTTTGTGAAAAATTCATTCTCTTTTGCGTCAGGGTCAAATTCAATTCTTTTCCAGCCCTCATGCCAGTTTCCAAAATCATCAACAATGGCGAAATTTCTCGGAGCTCCTGGAACCTCTTGGCCACCAGGCATAATCTGTACAACATTGTTGTCAGTAATCCTGACTGAAAAAGCGTGAACCTCCTTGTTTGATATCAGCGCGGTGACTTTCCCGTTCCTGTTTTCTTTTGAAAGAACCTTTTGATCAGACCGCAAGGTCGTTTCTCTCATATTTTGGTAGGTAGGGATGGTAATAACCGCTCCCCTTTGACTAAGGGCATGAAGGAAGGTAAACAAGTCAAAATCTGTCCCCGCATAAAACGGCATTCCGTCTACATCTTCGAGGTACGCGGGAGCTGGTTTTCTTTTTTCTAAGTCAACAGCCCATTTTGAAAGGGTTTCCTCAGCAAGAGGTTCAATAGGTTTTGACCTGTCCAGCGCTTTTGAAATA
>CAZTDJ010000070.1:0-4375 GCA_964612835.1 Candidatus Woesearchaeota archaeon | reverse complement strand
CCAAAATCCCACCGCCATGGATAGTGATAACAACCGGCTTTCCAGCTTTCACGAACTTTCCTTTTTTGTCAATGCCGACATTCTCCTCGCTCAGCGCGGTAAACCAATTTTTCCACAGATAATTATCCTTGTCAGCTTTCGCCTTCCCCGCGATTAAATACGGCATGGAAGCGACAACCCCTTCTTTTCCAGCATATGCTGAAGCCTGCTTCAAGGAATCAGCGACTCCCCCTGTTTGAGTACTGTAAAAAGCCTTTCCATCATTGACAAGGTCGTCGATCGCAAAGGGAAATTTCGTTTTGTCTATGGGATTTTTTTCCTGCTCCTCAATCTCTTTGAGCATCTTTTCAATTGTTTTTTTCGCCTCTTCTATCGGAGGCAGCTTTATTCCAAATAACCCATACGCTGAATCTGAATCGTTGTCTGTCATTTTGGTATTTGCATATATCTAATTATAATCTAGTTCTTAGCTCCTGCCATTTATAGCACGCTGTTACTATATAAATCTTTCTATTTTTATCACTTATTAGAGATAATATATTAAACACCCCATATATTAAAAATCACGATAATCCAAAAAAGACACATTTCAAAGCTAAAATCCAAATTCAAAAGATTTAGGACGGGGTCTATATACCTGGCTTCTTAGCAATAGGGTAAAAAGCTTTTTAAACAAGGTTAAAAGATTTCTCTCTATGCTCAGGCAAGTCCTCATTACTTTTGTTGGCCACGTCGATCATGGAAAATCAAGCATCCTTGATTATATTAGAGAGACATCTATTGTCAAATCAGAAGCAGGAGGGATTACTCAGCAAATCTATTCCTGGAACATCCCTTTTTCCTCAGTAAAAAAAATCTGCGGCACGCTATTGAAAGAGACGGATATTAAAATTCCCGGATTTCTTGCCATTGACACCCCTGGCCACGCTGCGTTTAACAACTTAAGAAAAAGAGGGGGCAACTTGGCTGACCTCGCGGTATTAGTCATTGACATCAATGAGGGGCTCAAAGAGCAGACGTTGGAATGCATTGAAATCTTAAAATCCTACAAAACCCCCTTTGTTATTGCCCTGAATAAAATAGACCTTATTCCCGGATGGCGTCCGCAAAAAGATATTCCCCTTATCAAAAATATTGAAAGCCAGTATGAAGGGGTCCAAAATGAGATTGACGCGAGGCTCTATCGCTTCGTGGGGGAACTTTTTAAACACGGCATTAACGCTGACCGGTTTGACCGAATTCAGGAGTACACTAAAACGGTCGCTATTGTCCCCTGTTCTGCAAAAAAAGGGGATGGAATCCCAGAACTTTTGTTGGTCCTTGCAGGGCTTGCCCAAAAATTCCTTGCGCAACATTTGGAAATAGAAGAAGACGCTCCTGGAGAGGGGATTGTTCTTGAGGTGAAAGAGGAAAAAGGAGGGAGCTATATCGAGGCGATTCTCCACAATGGCTCTCTGAAGGTAAATGATCTCATTGCGATTGGCGGGATTGAAAGTCCGATTGTGACAAAAGTGCGAGGGATGATTATGCAAATCAACAAAGGAATGCGCCCCATCAAAGAAGCGCATGCTGCCGCAGGAATTCGTTTGATTGTCTCCGAGATTAAAGATGTCCTGGCAGGGATGCCCTTCAAGGTCGCGCGCGGAAATATTGAAAAAATAAAGGAAGAAATCCAAAAAGAGATTGAGGAAGTAACCCTTGAGGTGGACAATGAAGGGATCATTCTCAAAGCAGATAGCCTTGGCTCTCTTGAAGCCCTTGCAAACCTCGTGAGAAACAGGGGCATTAAAGTGAAAAAAGCCTCGATTGGAAAAATCACAAAAAAGGACCTAGCTGACGCCGAGGCAGACAATGAACATCTGAACCGAGTCATTCTTGGATTTAACGTCGAAAAAACTCCCAGCGAGCATGTGAAGGTTATTACCCACAACATTATCTACCACCTTATCGAGGGGTTTGAAAACTGGATTGCAAACGAGAAAAGAAAAGTGGAAGAACAGAGCCTCGAAAAAATCAGCAGGCCCTGCAAGATGGTTGTCTTAAAAGACTGCATTTTCAGGCAAAGCAATCCTGCCATTGTGGGGGTTGATGTTGTCGCGGGGATTCTTGAAACAGGGGTTGAGCTTATGAAGGATGATGGAAAAAAAGTTGCGGAAGTAAAAAGCATCCAGCTGGACAAGGAGAATGTTCCCAGCGCGGAAAAAGGGAAGCAGGTTGCCATATCACTCCCAGGAATTACTATCGGAAGGCAGATCGATGTAGGGACAGAACTTTACTCCAGCCTCACGGATGAGGAATTTCGGAAACTGAGGGGATTGAAAAAGTATTTAAAGACTGATGAAATAGAACTTCTCAAAGAAATAGCGAAAATCAAACGAAAAGATAACCCTGTATGGGGCATTTAAAAATGGTCGAATGCAGAATCATCGTCAATGATCCAAAAACTGGAAAGAGCTACCAGAAGGCTTTCCCTGAAGGGGCGCTCACAGGAAAAAAGATAGGAAACAAGGTTGCGGGAGAGATTCTTGGATTTGAGGATTATGAATTTGAGATTACCGGGGGCAGCGACAGTTCTGGATTTCCTATGTTGAAGAATATCGAGGGGCAGGGGAAGAAAAAAGTTCTCTTTAGCAAAGGCCCTGGCGCCCATATCACACAAAAAGGGCTTGTTCTCAGAAAAACTGCCCATGGGAACACCATTTCGAATACGGCTGCGCAAGTCAATTTAAAAATTGTAAAACAAGGAAAAAAAAGCGTTGAGGAGGTTCTTGGACTCAAAAAAGAGGAGCAAGCAGAACCTCAAAAAGAGGAAAAAAAAGATTAGGGTTCGAAAAGATTTTCAATCTTATATTCTGAAAGAACGTTTTCTCTCCCGCAGTACGGGCACTGAGACGGCTTTTCATTTCTTGAGAACGTAAACCTACACATATGACAGATATATCTTCGTTTCACCACTTTTCCTCCTTTTTCTAAAACATAAGGGATTTTTAAAATTTAAAAGCTTTTTGATATCAAAAAAGAATGAGATTGTGGGGAGATTTATGCAACATCTTACTAATATTTATGTGTATAAAAATTAATAAGGAGGAAATACTAAGGATAAAAAATGTCGCCGAATAAAATAATAACTAAGTACAAAGAAATGTTTAAGGCTCTTGAAGAGTATGATAAGACCCATGAATTACTCCTCCAAAGGAAAAGAATAGACATAACCTTGTCGGTCAAGGTAATAAGAAAGTTAAAAAATTTAAATAAAAAAACAGGCAGACCTATTTCCAGGATAATTGAAGAGAAGATTCTATCTGAAGATTAATGGGGGTTCGGACAGCGCTGATTACCCCTCTGTTGGTTTACGATAGCGGGGATAGGTTCCTGGATCCATCAAAACTTTGTTTACTTTCACAGCGAGCCCCCTTTCCTGCTTTGCGATAGCGGCAGTTTCCATCATCGCTTTCCCAACCGCAACAAGCTCCCCTTTGAGCGTAAGGATCGCGACAAAGTCCCCTTCCCGAAAATTCATCGTCAGTTTTGAAATCGCAGGGATGTTAAGATTCGCCCCATGACAGAGAGTTTCAACTGCTGAGTCATGGACCCATATCTTCGGAAAGTCATTCACTGCTTCTTCGATAGGAAGGATGCATTTCCTCAGCAGGCGTTCATCCCCTTTTTCGTAGAGGTAGAATGCGTCGAGAAGGTCATGAAGAGTAACTGCATGATCTATCATAAATGACCCTGACCGAACCCGAATGAGCTGCGCCATATGGGCTCCAGATTCAAGCTTTTGCCCCATCTCATGAACGAGTTTCCTGATGTAGGTTCCTGCCTGGCATGAGACCTTGAAGAGAACGTGCCTTCCCTCAACCTCAAGAATGTCCAGCGCATAAATCATCCTTTTTCTCTTGACTCTTTTCACTGCGCTTTTTACCGGAGGCACCTGCTCAATCAGCCCTGAAAATTCCTTGAACACTTTTCGTAGTCTCCCTTCTTCAGCATCTTTATGGAGGTACATCAAGCATACATACTCCTTGCCTGATGTTAAAAGAAAATGGATGATTCGTGCCGCTTTTTCAAGGGCAATGGGAAGAACTCCTGTAACATGAGGATCCAATGTTCCTCCGTGGCCTGCTTTTTTTACATTGAGAATATTTTTTACATACTCGCTGATCTGGTGGCTCGTGGGGCCGCTTGGCTTGTTCAGATTGATAACCCCATATTCAAGCAATGTTTGAATGTTCCTCCGAAGGGGATCACACCCATACTCTTCACTGGTTTTAGACTCTTTTTTCAGCACTGCTTCCATGCCCCACTAATCAAGCGATACCTTTTTAAACCCTTTGGAGGATTGTTTATAAGAAAAACAAAAAGCCAAAAAGAA